>VXMQ01000169.1 GCA_009841015.1 Candidatus Palauibacter denitrificans
TCCACTGCCGGCGCGGGTTGGGCATGTCGGGTGGGTGGGCAGGTGACGCGTATCGGGGCGGGCCGGCGCTCGAACCGGGTGGCTGGAAGAGACGGTTTCCCGCTACATCTCGGGGGCCGTGCATCGGACAACGCAGCAGGGTTCCGGAGTGTTTTAGTTGGTTTGTACGAACATCGTGAGCTGTCTTCAGGAGGGGAGTTGTTTCATGCGCGGATTTTCTCGAGTCGCGGCCCTTGCGGCCGCCTTCGCCTGCCTGGCCACGCCAGTCACGGGACAGGGTTTCGGACGCGCCGCGGCCGTCGCGGTCTCGTCCGGCCAGGTCCTCATCGCCGAGAGCGGCGGCCCGACTTCCACGGGAGCCGTCTACGTCTACGAGCGGGGGCCGGATGGATGGGCCGTCTCCGCGGAACTTGCGCCCTACGCGGCGGAGGAGGGCGGCGGGTTCGGGATGTCGCTCGCCGTCGATGGCGACCGCATGCTCGTCGGTTCGCCCGGCGCGGCCCACGTGTTCGAGCGGAGCGACGGCGTATGGGAGGAAGTCGCGACGTTGAGGCCCGCCGATCTGCCGGAGGGTAACGTCTTCGGCGCCGGCGGGGCGATTGCGGGCGACATCGCGATGGTGTCCTCGCCGGGTCGCGCGGGCCGCGGGGGGGGCGGCGCCGCCGGCCGCGTCCATTTCTTCGAGTGGGACGGCTCCGCCTGGAACGAAGCCGGGGTTGTCGAATCCCCCGAGGCGGCCGCTGGAGACGGGTTCGGCGCCGCCATGATCACGGATGGTCGGGTGGCGGCGATCGGCGCCCCGGGGACCACCTTGGGTAACGCGAACCGCGCCGGCGCGGTCTTCTTCTTCACCCGCGCCGATGACGGCACGTGGACGGCGGCGCCGGAACCGCTCACGGCCGCGGAAGCGGGCGAGAACGGAGGCTTTGGGAGCGTCCTGTACGGAGAGGACACCGAGGACGGCTTCCGGCTCGTCGTCGGAGCCCCCACCGCGGGGGGCGTGGGCATCGCCTACACCTTCACGCCGGATGGCGATGCCTGGAGGTCCGAGGGCCGGCTCTATCCGCCCGTCGTGGCCGGAGGCGGCCGATCCTTCGGCGGGAACTTCGCCAACGCCTTTGCTGCCGTGGACGGAGAGATCTGGATCGGCGGATCCGGCGCCGGCGCGGGCCGCGAGGGGCGCGTGCTTCGTTACTCGACCGACCCCGGAGGCGGCGTCGAGTTCGCCGGCGCCCTCTCCGCCTCGAACCGGGACGCGGGCGATGGCTTCGGCGGCGGGGTCGCCGCGCAGGGTGACTTCGCGGTGGTCGCCGCGAGCCGCAAGGACTACGGCATGGGGACCGCCTACATCTTCGAGCGGCGGGGCGACGAGTGGGTCGAAACCGCCGAGGTGTGGAGCGACGCGAAGAACTACGCGGCGATCAACGGCCACGAGGTGGGCTGCGAGGAAGGCGTGTCGGCCGACTTCGACTGCAGCGAGGTGAACATCCTCTCCTTCATGCCTGTGCAGTCGCTCGGGGCGAACCGCGGCGTGCGGGTCAACGACGTGTGGGGCTGGACCGACCCGCAGACCGGGCGCGAGTACGCCCTCGTGGGGCTCACCGACCAGGCTTCCTTCATCGACATCACCGACGCGCAGAACCCGCGTTACGTCGGGCGTCTTCCGATGACGGAGGGCGCGCGCGGCAGCGTGTGGCGCGACATCAAGGTCTTCAGGGACCACGCCTTCATCGTTTCCGACGGGGCCGGCGACCACGGGATGCAGGTGTTCGACCTCACCCGTCTCCGCGATGTGGGGAGCGAGCCGGTCACCTTCGAGGCGGATGCCCACTACGACGGGATCGCCTCCGCGCACAACATCGTGATCAACGAGGCGACGGGCTTCGCCTACAGCGTGGGATCGAGCGGCGGCGGCGAGACGTGTGGCGGCGGCCTCCACATGATCGACATCAACGAGCCGACGGAGCCGACCTTCGTCGGCTGCTTCGGGCACGAGGGCACCGGGCGGCGCGGCACCGGATACTCGCACGACGCGCTCTGCCTGATCTACGACGGCCCGGACCGCGAGCACGCCGGCAAGGAGATCTGCTTCGGCTCGAATGAGACCGACGTTTCGATCGCGGACGTCACCGACAAGGAGAACCCGATTCCGCTGTCGACCGCCACCTATGCCAACGTCGCCTACGCGCACCAGGGCTGGGTGACGGAGGATCACCGCTTCTTCTACCTCGGAGACGAACTCGACGAGCTCCGGACGCAGTTCTCGGGCACGCGCACGATGATCTTCGACATCACCGACCTCGACGATCCCGTCCTCGTCAAGGAGCACTTCGGCGAGTCCACGGCGAGCGACCACAACATGTACGTGCTCGACGACCTGCTCTATCAGTCGAACTACAACAGCGGGCTGCGGATCCTCGACGTGAGCGACCCCAAGAATCCGACCGAGGTCGGCTTCCTCGACACCGTGCCGTACGCCGAGGGACCGT
Source organism: Candidatus Palauibacter denitrificans (assembly GCA_009841015.1). Taxonomy (GTDB): domain Bacteria; phylum Gemmatimonadota; class Gemmatimonadetes; order Palauibacterales; family Palauibacteraceae; genus Palauibacter; species Palauibacter denitrificans. The sequence continues at coordinate 2,490 of VXMQ01000169.1, forward strand.
CGATGGGCGGCTCGTGGAGCAACTATCCGTACTTCGCGAGCGGGACGATTATCGTCACGAGCGGGAGCGAAGGCCTGTTCATGGTGAAGTACCAGAAGCCGGAACTCGTACCGTAATGGCAGGGATGATCAGCGCGATGCGGTTCGGCCTCCTCGCGCTGGGGATGGTCGGATTCGTGGCGGTTCGGGCCGCCGCGGCGGGGGGTGTGTCCGCGCCCTCCGCCGAAGGTCCGTTCCTCTACGTGGCGAACCAGGAGGCGGCGGCCGTGACCGTCATCGACCTCGAGACCCACGAGGTCGTGGAGGTCATCGACCTCGAGGCCATGGGGTACGGGGCGAACGCGAAGCCGCACCACGTAGCGGTCGAGCCGGACGGATCGTTCTGGTACGTATCCCTCATCGCGGCCAACCGGGTGCTCAAGTTCGACCGCGACAACGAACTCGTCGCCTCCGTCGAGTTCGAGCGGCCGGGCCTCCTCGCGCTCCATCCCTCGGAGCCGTGGCTCTTCGTGGGGCGGTCGATGGCCGCGGTGAACCCGCCCCAGCGCATCGGCCGCATCGACCGGATGTCGATGGAGGTCGAGGAATACGATGTCTTCATCCCGCGTCCGCACGCGCTGCTGGCGAGCCCGGACGGCGGGTGGGTCTACGCGGGCAGCCTCGGCGAGAACTCCGTCGTCACGGTCGAAGCGGAGAGCGGAGAGGCCGAGTTGCTCAGGCTTCCCGGCTCCGGGGCGATGCCGCACGTCCTCGTCCAATATGCGATCTCCCCCGACGGCAGGACGCTCGTAGCGACGGCCGAGATGACGGCCAAGCTCCTCGTATTCGACGTCGCGGAGCCAGTGGCGCCGAAGCTCGTGGGAGAGCTGGACGTGGGAGCGCGGCCGTGGCACCCGAGCTGGTCGGCGGACGGGCGCTGGATATGGTTCGGCAACCTGGGCGCGAACGAGGTCACCCTCGTCGACACCTCCGACTGGTCCGTGGCCGCCGTGATCCGGGGCGAAGGCCTCGCCGAACCGCACGGCAGCGTGCTCTCGCCGGACGGATCCCGACTCTACGTGGCGAACCGGAACGAGACCGGCTCCTACGCGTCGTCGGACCGGATGGGATACGACGCGCCCGGCGGTACGGTCGTCGTCATCGACACCGCGGCCCGCGAGATCATCGACGTCATCGAGACGCCGCCCTACGCGTCGGGCATCGGTCTCGCGTCCAGCCCGCGCTGAGGGCCCGGGCGACGTGAACCGCGTGGCTGGACTCCGCAGTCGGCGGGCCGGGCCGGGAGCCCTGACCGCGGCGCTCCTCGCGGCAGGCTGCGCCTCGAGCGGCGTCGGTCCGGGGAAACCGGCGCCGGAGGGCGCGGCCGGCGGCGAAATCGGGTTCGTCCGCGCCGTCACCCCCTTTCCGGTGTTCGACGAATCCGGGAATGCGTACGAAATCCCCTTCCTCGGCGGCTTCAACGTGCCCCGTCCACAGTGGGTGGACATCGACGGAGACGGGGACCTCGACCTCTTCGTGCAGGAGACGACGAACCGCCTGATGTTCTTCGAGCGCGAGGACACGCCGGACGGACGGCGCCACACCTGGCGGCCGGCCGCGTACTCGGACCTCGAGGTCGGCGAGTGGTTCCGCTTCGTGGATGTCGACGCGGACGGCGACCGGGATCTCCTCGCGGAGTCTCCCTTCAGCTACATGAAGCTCTATCGGAACACGGGCACGGCGGGCGGGGCCGTATTCGAACTCATCGCCGACACGCTTCGCGACACCCGCGGGGAGGCGATCTTCTCGGACCGCCAGAACATCCCGAACGCGGCGGACATCGACTGCGACGGCCGCCTCGACCTCTTCATCGGCCGCCTGGTGGGGACGGTCACGCGCTACGAGGCGACGGGCGCGATCGGCGCGAACGCCTCGCCCTTCCGGCACATCACGGACCGCTTCGAGGACATCGAGATCGTCGCCGACCCGGCGGCGGCCGGGGGCGTGCCGCCCTTCGATGGCCCGGACGCGGGCGGGCCCTTCCCCACCCTGCACGGGGCGAACACGATGGCGCTCGCCGACTACGACGCGGACGGCGACACGGACATGTTCTGGGGCGACTTTTTCGAGGCCGGGCTCCTCCTGATCGAGAACGCGGGCTCGTGCGAGGCTCCGAACCTCCGCGTGGAGCCGCGTCCCTTCCCCCTCGACGACCCGATCCGGACGAGCGGCTACAACGCCCCGACCTTCGGCGACTACGACGGAGACGGCGACCTCGACCTGCTCATGGGCGTGCTCGGCGGCGCGTACAACGCGAACACGACGACCGCCGACAACCTCATGCTCTTCTCGCAGGAGCCCGACGGCGGCTTTGAGCTTCGGACGCGACGCTTCATCTCGCAGATCGATGTGGGGAGCGAGAGCGTGGCCTCACTGGTGGATCTCGACGGCGACGGCGACCTCGACCTCCTGCTCGGCAACAAGATCGACCCCGGCGATCTGTCGAACTCGCGCGTCTTCCTGTTCGAGAACGAAGGGAGCGGGGCGCGGCCGGTCTTTCGCCGAACGGGCGAGTTCGAACTGCCGGGGGCCTACCACAACGCGCCGGCCTTCGGCGACCTGGACGGGGACAGCGACCTCGACCTGCTGCTCGGCACCTGGCGCGACGAGATCCGCTTCGTGCGGAACGAGGGGTCGGCCATGGAACCCCGCCTTGTCCTGGTCGACTCGGCGTTCGTCGAGATCACGCGCGGGAGCAACGCGACGCCCGCGCTCGGCGACCTCGACGGAGATGGCGATCTCGACCTCATGATCGGCGAGTCCTCGGGGGCGCTGAACTACTACGAGAACGTCGGCTCCGCCTCGGAACCGAGCTTCGCATTCGTGAGCGACGAATACGGGGAGATCGACGTCGGCCGGCGGAGCTTCCCGAAGCTCCTCGACCACGACGGGGACGGCGATCTCGACCTCATCGTCGGCACCGAGTCCGACGGGATCCGCTACTTCCGAAACGATGGGACTCCCGCGGCCCCGAACTTCGTCGAGGCCGACGGCGGGTTCCCCTCCGCGGACGATCTGCCGCTGTTTGCGACGCCGGAGTTCGGGGACCTGGACGGGGACGGCGACCTCGACCTCGTCGTCGGCGCCGCCGGGGGCGGCCTCTACTACTTCGAACGACGTTGAATCGTTGAAAGGACGTAAAGGATGTACCTGATGAATAGAATGCGGACCTTCTTCGCCGCGGCCGCCTGCGGCCTGTTGTCCGTGCCCGCGGCGGAAGCCCAGGAATTCGGCGGCACGGTGGTGCTCCACGAAGGAACGATCATCGTCAGCGAAGCGGTCGACGCGGCTGCGAATCCACAGGACCCATCGTCGGCCTCGCCCCGCAGCCTCTACGTGTACGAGAGGGCCGGAGAAGGCTGGGAGCGCACGGCGACGCTGCGCGCGCCGGAACATGGCGGCGCGGATTACTTCGGCCGCTTCGTGCTCGCGGACGGCGACCGGCTGCTGGTCGGCGCCACGGCGCTCGACTCGGACGGGGACGGCCAGAGCGACGGCAGCGTCCTGATCTTCCGGCGCGACGGCGACGGGTGGGAATTCGAGCGCTACCTGCGGCCGGAGAGTGTACCCCCCGGCGTGTCCTTCGGCCGTTTCGCCTCGATCGGCGGCGACCTCCTTGTCGTCACCGCGCTGGGCTATCAGGAAACCGGCGGGGCCTGGGTCTTCACGCGCGGCGAGGATGGCGAGTGGATCGAGGACGGGATACTGACCTCCGCCGAACCGGATCCCCAGCAGGAGTTCTTCGGCTGGGGCGCCCACACCGATGGCGAGCGCGTGATCGTGGGCGCCTTCGCCGGCCCGCAACTGCCCGGGGCCGCGTACGTGTTCGGGCGGAATGCCGAAGGTGACTGGGTGCAGGAGGCGCGGCTCGGCCACGAGGGCGACGAGAGGGAGCCGGGAGCGGCATTGGTGGCGAATCGCGCCGCGGTCCTCGCGGTCGGCATCAACGGCTCCCACGCCCTTCTCGGGCTGCCAGGCGCCTACGACGGGGCGGGGACGGTCCTCAACTACGTGCGCCGCCCGTCCGGCGACTGGGTGCAACAGGGCTCGCTGTCGGCCTTCCAGCGTCAGCCCGGCGACTACTTCGGGGCCACCATCGCGGCGCGTGACGACGTACTCTGGATCGCGGCTCCGGGCGCGGGTCGTTTCGGCGCGATCTACGCCTTCTCCCGGGATGCCGCGGCCGCGGACTTCGGCTCGGTGACCCGCATCGCCGCGGGGCCCGGAACGGATGCGGGAGACGGCTTCGGCCTCTCGATCTCCGCCTCCGGCGACATGGCGGTCGTTGGGCAGCCGTGGGACGATTCGGCGCTCGGTTCCGCCGTCGTGTTCGAGAACCGGGATGGCACATGGTCCGAAACGGCAAAGCTCTTCATCCCCGAGGAACGGCGCCCGCTGACGGCGCTCTCCGAGGTCGACTGCGGCGACGATGGCATGGCGGACCAGTTCACCTGCGACCAGGTGGACGTGATCTCGTTCCTGCCGTTGGATGCGATCGGCGGGACCGACCGCGGTATCGAGACGAACGATGTCTGGGGGTGGACGGATCCGCAGACCGGTCGCGAGTACGCAATCGTCGGCCGCACGGATGGCACCGCGTTCATCGACATCTCCGACCCCGCGGCGCCCGTCTACCTGGGCAGTCTGCCGAAGACGCCGGGCTCGCTGACGCAGTCGTGGCGCGACATCAAGGTCCATGCGGATCACGCGTTCGTCGTGGCGGACAATGCCGGCGAGCACGGGATGCAGGTCTTCGACCTCACGCGGCTCCGCGACGTGCCCGGTGCGCCGGTCGAGTTCGATCCCGACACGGTGTACGAGGGGATCGCGAGCGCCCACAACGTGGTGATCAACGAGGAGACCGCGACCGCGTACGCCGTCGGTTCGAGCGGCGGCGGCGAGACGTGCGGCGGTGGGCTCCACATGATCGACGTCAGCGATCCGAAGGCGCCGACCTTCCTCGGCTGCCACGCGGAGGCGGGCACCGGACGAGGGCAGACCGGCTACACGCACGACGCGCAGTGCGTGAACTACCACGGCCCGGACGCCGAGCACGTCGGGAAGGAGATCTGCCTCAAGGCCAACGAGACGCACGTCGTGATCGCGGACGTCACGGACCGGGACAACCCGGTCACGCTCTCGACCGCCGATTACCCGGCCGCCACCTACACGCACCAGGGCTGGCTCACGGACGACCACCGCTATTTCTACCAGAACGACGAACTCGACGAGATGGCTTCGGTGGGCCAGGCGCAGCAGACCGGGACGGAGCCCGACATGGAGGCGAGCCGCACGCTCATCTGGGACGTCTCGGACCTGGACGATCCGATCCTCGTCAAGGAACACTTCGGGGAGACGTTCACGATCGACCACAACCTCTACATCGTGGGCGATCTCATGTACCAGTCGAACTACGTGAGCGGGCTGCGCGTGCTCGACATCAGCGACCGGGAGAATCCGCGCGAGGTCGGCTTCTTCGACACGGTGCCGTGGGACGAGTCCGTCACCTTCGACGGCTCGTGGTCGAACTACCCGTTCTTCGCCAGCGGGACGATCATCGTGTCGAGCGGCAAGGAAGGCGTGTTCTTCCTCCGGTACCGCCGGCCGGAACTGGTGCCCTGAGACGCCCGGGTCGCCCGCCCGCGGCGGCCGGCCGGCCGCTGACGGCGCGGGCGCTCGCGCTCCTGGCGGGGGTTGCGGGCTGGGGATGCTCGGATGGCACGGGCCCCTCCCCGGCTCCGCCACCGCCGCCCGCGCCACCGGAGCCCGCCGCCTTCGAGCTGGTGGCGAACGAAGTGCTGACCGGACTCTCCCAACCGGTCTTCCTCGCCGCTCCGCCGGGCGACGCGAGACTCTTCGTCGTGGAGCAAACGGGCCGCATCCGCATCGCGAGCGCGGACGGGCAACTCCTCGCGAACCCCTTCCTCGACCTTTCGGGCCGTGTGGGCACGGCCCCCGAGGGCGGCCTCCTCACGATGGCCTTCCACCCGCGGTACGCGGACAACGGACAGATCTTCGTCTACTACACCGACACGGGGGACGACACGGTGGTCGAGCGCTACACCGTCTCGGGGGACCCCGACCGGCTCGACCCGGGCTCGGCGAAGCGGATCCTCGCGCTCACGCAGCGCCGCCAGAACCACAACGGCGGGATGCTGCAGTTCGGGCCCGACGGGATGCTGTACATCTTCCTCGGCGACGAGGGCGGGGCGGGCGATCCGTTCGGCAACGGCCAGAATCCGGAGACGCTGCACGGTTCGATCCTCCGTATCGACGTGGACGGAGGCGACCCGTACGCGATCCCGGACGACAACCCGTTCGCGGGAGAAGAGGGCGCGCGGGGCGAGATCTGGGCCATCGGCGTCCGGAATCCGTGGCGCTCGACCTTCGACTTCGCGGACAACGTCCTCTACGTGGCGGACGTGGGCCAGAACGAGCGCGAGGAGATCAACGCGGTGCCGGCGGGCGAGGCGGGCGTGAACTACGGCTGGAGCACCATGGAGGGAACCGCCTGCTACCAGAGCTCCGGGTGCGACATGTCGGGGCTTACCCTGCCCGTCGTCGAGTACATCCACGACGGCAGCGTCTGCTCGGTGACCGGAGGATACGTCTACCGCGGCTCACAGCCCCCCGAGATCGCGGGGCACTACTTCTACTCGGATTTCTGCACCGGCTTCCTGCGGAGCTTCCGGTTCGACGGCGGGCAGGCGACGGACGAGCAACGCTGGAACGTGGGGAGCCTCGGGGCGGTGTCGTCCTTCGGCGTCGACGGCGCCGGGGAACTGTACGTCGTGAACATCACCGGCTCCGTCTCCCGCCTGGAGCGCCGCCAGCCGTAGCGGCGCGCGGCGGGCCGCCGTGTTCGACGATACCCGCCGATGGCCGCCGGATCGTGTCGACGCTGCTGGCCCGGGGCTGCTAAACCCTGAACGTCAGCCCCACCTGGAAGAGCAGGAAGTCGACATCGGAGGCGATGGGCGAGAACGAACTCCCGCCGAAGCCGTCCTCGACGATGCTCCCGGGCACGAGATACTCCGTGCGGCCGTGCCTCCGGTACTGGGCTTCGAGCTTCAACACGATCGGCTTGGCGGACCGGCTGACCGGGATCGCGAGGCCGCCGCCGAAGCCGTACGCCGCTCGCATGTCGTCGAAGTTCACCGTCGTCCCCTCATAGGGCGATTCGTGGAGATCCCAACCGCGGTCGACGGAGCTGACCGTGAAGAAGTAGCCGAGCCCCACGAAGCCGTTCACGTAGGGCTGGACGGGGCCGTACGGAAGCCGGACCTCGGGGCCGAGTCCCAGGTAGCCCACGTTGTTCTGCGTGACGATGTCCGCCAGGATGCGGTCCGTCGCCGCGAACACGGGGACGCCAAGCGTCTCCGACCCGTATTCGACGAAGCCGGCTTCGAACCGGACCCGGAAGGCGGGGGAGTCCTCGAAGCCGAGCAGGGCCGTGAGCGCCCCCCCGAAACCGTCATTGACGAACGAACCGAATTGCCCCCGCGGCGACATCACGGACAAGGTGCCGCCCAGATCCCACTGCGTGCCGTTTCCGCCCGCAGAGGGTTCCCCGGGCGGTTGGCCGGGGATCTGTCCACCAGGCACCTGCGCCGCGACGTCCACCGGCGCCATGGCCCCCAGCCCCATCAGCACGGCGAGTCCGGCCCCGAACATGCTGCGGCTCGGCATCCGTGTGCGCATCATCTGTCCCGCTCCTTTCCGCGTCTCCATGGCGTCCGGTCAGTCGCCCGGCTCCGCGCTCGCTGTCTCTCGTCGTCCCGTAGACGGCCGCACTCCGGAAACCGTCACAGCGTAATCTCGCCGGTAAGATAGAGCGCCGCACGGCCGGCGATCGTCACGCGGTCCCCGAGGTGGCGACAGATGAGGGTACCGCCCCGGGCGCTGATCTGCCGCGCCTCCAGCGGCGCTTCGCCCCTGCCGAGGCGCTCGGCCCAGTAGGGCGCCAGCGTGCAGTGCGCCGAGCCCGTGACCGGATCTTCCGGCACGCCGACGCTGGGCGCAAAGAAGCGGGACACGAAATCCGCGCTCACTCCCGGCGCGCTCACGATAATCCCGAGCCGGTCCAGTCCGCGCAGCCGGGCGAAGTCCGGCTTCAGCTTCCGGACATCGTCCTCGGCCTCGAGGAGGACGAGATAGTCCCGGTCCGAGGCCAGAACCTCCGCGGGCTCCGCTCCCAGCCCCTCCACGAGTGCACGCGGGGCCTCGCGCGACACCGCCGGACGCGCCGGAAAATCCATTACGAAGAGATTGTCCTCGCCCCGTTCCACGACGAGTTCGCCGCTCCTCGTCTCGAAGCGCACCTTCTCGTGGCCCGGCGCCAGCCTTTCGAGAATGACCCAGGCCGAGGCCAGGGTCGCGTGTCCGCACAGGTCGACCTCGGAAACGGGCGTGAACCAGCGGAGCCCGAACCGGTCCTCCTCGCTCTCGCCATCGCGCACGAAGAACGCGGTCTCCGAGAGATTGTTCTCCGCCGCGATCTTCTGCAGGACCTCGTCGTCGAGCCACGCCTCGAGCGGACAGACGGCGGCCGGATTGCCTTTGAAGGGCCGGTCCGAGAAGGCGTCGAGCTGATACAGCGGGATCTTCATGCGTTCTCCGTGCGACGTGCAACTCCCGGGGAGGCTGCGCCCCCACTGCGATCCACGCAAACTAGTGTCGTGCCGCCCGCGTCGCTTCTCTCCCCGGACCGGCCCCTGCCGAGCGCCTCCTCACCTTCGTCGCTGACGCAGGGCTCTGCATGGGCTGCGCCGGGAGTCCGGAGCGCGGGGTTCACCGTGCACGGCCGCGCCGGTAGATTCCGCCCATCCGCGCGGGACGTCCGCGCGTCGTCGGAACGCGGGAAGAAACGAACAGGAAAGGCGCGACATGCCGGTCGAAATCACTGGATACTGGCTGGCCAAGACCGAGCCTCACGTGTACTCGATCGACGACCTCGCCCGGGACGGCGAGACGGAATGGGACGGGGTCCGGAATTACCAGGTCCGCAACTTCATGCGCGACCGGATGAATCCGGGGGAGAAGATCCTCGTCTATCATTCCAACACCCGGGTGCTCGGCGTGTACGGGGTGGCTGAAGTCGTGGGTCCGGCGCACCCGGACTCCACCCAGTTCGACCCCGACAGCCACCACTTCGACCCGAAGTCCAGCCGGGAGGAACCCCGCTGGTGGTGCCCCGACTTCCGCTACGTGGAGACCTTCGGAACGCCGGTGACCCGGCAGATGATGAAAGAAACGGCCGGCCTCGAGGCTATCAATGTCATGAAACGCGGCATGCGACTCTCGGTCATGCCGGTGACGGAGGAGGAGTTCGAGATCATCCTCCGCCTCGGACGTGGAGAATAGAGGAAACAGAGGCACGTCATGTTGTGGTTCCTGGTCATACTCGCGGCGGTCGCCTTCATCATCATCGGGATGTACAACAGCCTCGTGCGGCTGCGCGTACGCGTGAACGGTGCCTGGGCCGACATCGATGTCCAGCTCAGGCGCCGCTGGGACCTCATCCCCAACCTCATGGAGACGGTGGAAGCGTCCGCGGGCCACGAACGCGAGACGCTCGAGGCCGTGGTCGAGGCGAGGCACCGGGCCATGGGGGCGCGGGGACCCACCGAGGCGGGGGCGGCGGAGGGG
>VXMQ01000208.1 GCA_009841015.1 Candidatus Palauibacter denitrificans
GCATCCGCTATGGCCTCTTGTGTGGGGGGCTGTGATTTGTGTATACGCGACCGGGGGGGCGGCGCGGCCGGCGGGGCCGGGGACGGCGGCGTGGCGGTGGCCGAGGCCCCCGCCGGCGTCGCCGTGCGCATGACCGACGAACAGGGCGACGCGCACGAGTTCTCGCTTCACGACGGATCGGTCGTCATCGCCGCGATCACGAGTTGCACGAACACGTCGAACCCCTCGGTGATGGTCGGGGCGGGTCTCCTCGCCCGAAAGGCCGTCGAGGCGGGTCTCACGCAGCGTCCGTGGGTGAAGACGAGCCTCGCGCCGGGCTCGATGGTCGTGACGGAGTACCTCGAGGAAGCCGGCCTCATGCCCTACTTCGAGCAGCTCGGTTTTCACGTCGTGGGCTACGGCTGCACGACCTGCATCGGGAACTCCGGCCCGCTCCCGGCCGAGATATCGAGCGCGATCCGCGAGAACGACCTCGTCGCCTGCTCCGTCCTCTCCGGGAACCGGAACTTCGAGGGCCGCATCAGCCCCGATTCGCGCGCCAACTACCTCGCTTCGCCTCCCCTCGTCGTCGCGTACGCGCTCGCGGGCCGGATGGACATCGACCTGTACAGCGAGCCGCTCGGGACGAACGCCCGCGGCGAGGAGGTCTTCCTGCGCGACATCTGGCCCGGCCAGGACGAGATCGTCGAAGCCGTCCGCACCGCGGTGAAGACGGAGATGTTCCGCGCCAAGTACGCGGAGGTGTACGCCGGGGACGAGCGCTGGAACGCGCTGGAGATCCCCATGGGCGACCGCTTCGCGTGGGACGGGGCCTCGACCTACGTGCGTCAGCCGACCTTCTTCGCCGGGATGTCGAAGGAGGCCGCCGCGCCCACGGATGTTGAGGGCGCGCGCTGCCTCGCGCTCCTCGGCGACGCCGTGACGACCGACCACATCTCGCCCGCGGGCGGGATCGCGCCGACCTCGCCCGCCGCGGACTACCTCCGTTCACACGGCGTGGCGCTCCGCGACTTCAACTCGTACGGGGCGCGGCGGGGAAACCACGAAGTGATGATGCGGGGGACGTTCGCGAACGTCCGGCTCAGGAACCTGATGGTGCCCGGCGTGGAGGGCGGGTTCACGCGCCACGTTCCGAGCGGCGAGCAGATGACGATCTTCGACGCCGCCGCGCGTTACCGGGAGGAGGGGACGCCGACGATCATCATCGGCGGTGCGCTCTACGGATCGGGCTCGAGCCGGGACTGGGCGGCCAAGGGGCCCTTCCTCCTGGGCGTGAAGGCCGTCATCGCCGTGAGCTACGAACGCATCCACCGCTCGAACCTCATCGGGATGGGGATCCTGCCCCTCCGGTTCCGCGATGGCGAGACGGCCGAGACACTGGGGCTCACCGGCGGCGAGACCTTCCACATTGCGGGCATCGCGGACGGCGTGAAGCCGAAGGACGCGATCACGGTGACGGCGGTCGCCGACGACGGATCGGAGACGCGTTTCGAAGCCATCGTCCGGCTCGACACGGAGGTCGAGGTGGACTACTACCGCAACGGCGGGATTCTACAGACGGTCTTGCGGCAGCAGCTGGAAGCCTGAGCCGGAAGCCTGAGCCGGAGGGCGTCGGGCTGTCGTGGCCGGGACGTTCCCGCGGGCACGTCTTCCGGCGCCCGGCACCGCTCAGGACCCTTTGATCGCGGCCTCCAGCCACCTGCGATCAGCCTTCCGCAGATGGTCGGGCGTTTCGGGTTCGTCGCGCCCTTCCTCGTCGCGGCTCCGGCCGCGCCGGATACGGCGTGCGACGAGAAATCCGCCGAGGAGGAAGGCGACACCGGGACCGGCGTAGACGAAGAGGTTCATGCCTTCGGCCCGCGGCTTGAGGAGGATCCAGGGGCCGTACGCGTCCACGAAGTAGGCCTCGATCTCCTCGGCGGTGCGACCCTCCATGAGCATGTTGCGGATCACGTCCTGCATTTCGCGAGCGATGCGCGCAGACGACTCCGCGACGGACTGCTGGCGGCAGATGGGGCAGCGCAGGGTGGCGCCGATCTCCGCCGTCCGCTGGTCGATTTCGGCGCTGCGGACCGGGTCGCCCGGGGCGGCCGGCCGTTCGATGCCGTCGAGGGCCCCATCGACGGTCTGGGCGGCGGCGGGCGCTGCGCCGAGGGCGACCCCGGTCATGGCGAGGACGGCGGCGGCGCAGGCGACGCGCGACATCAGCTTCCCGCCGGACCGGCGGCGTCGCGGACAACGATGAGCGAGTCCACGTTCCGCTCGACAAGCTCCCAGGTCACCGCGAGATCGTGCCGCAGCGCGACGACCCCGTCGGCGCCGATGAAGTACGTCTCCGGCACCCCGTAGACGCCGTATTCGATCGCGGTCAGGCTCCCCGGATCCGTGACAAGCGGCCACTCCCCGCCCAACTCCTCGATGAAGCGCATCCCGTTCTCCGGCCTGTCCTGGAAGAGGACGCCGATGAGCGCCACCTCCTCCGGATCGTACGTCTCGCGCAGCCGCACGAGCACCGGATGCTCGGCGATGCACGGGATGCACCACGAGGCCCAGTAGTTGAGCACGACGACCTTCCCCTCGAAGTCGCTCAGGCTCACCGAATCGCTCGGGTTGTAGAGGTTGGCGAGCCGGAACGCGGGCGCCTCGCGTCCCTCGAGCGCGGACGGAAGCCGCCGCTGGTCCTGGCCCAGCCCCCAGTAGAGGAGCGCCAGGACGGGCACGGCCGCCAGCGGCAGGGCCCACCGCCACAAGCCCCTCACGCCGCGGCCGCCGGATCGGCGAGCAGTTCGGCCCCCGCGGCCCGCACCCGGCTCCGGCCCCAGGGCCAGATCGCGATCAGCGCGCCCACGCCCATGATCATCCCCCCGATCCAGAGCCAGACGATGCCCGGGTTCACGATCGCCCGCACCGTCGCGTGCGCCCCGCTCTCCGGGTCCACCGCCATCAGCGTGAGGTAGAGGTCGCTCGTGAGCGAACTCTTCACGGCGGGCGTCGCGATGTTCTGCGCGGTCGCGGTGTAGAAGTTGATCCGTGGCTGCTCTTCGCCGATCTCGCGCCCGTTACGGTAGGCCGCGAACGTCGCCCCGATCACGAACCGGTGCGGCTCCTCTCGCCCCCACACGTCGATGAGTTCCACCTCGTAGTCCTCGATCGCCAGCCGCTCGCCGGGCCGGAGCGTCATCTCCCGTTCCGTCTTCCACGTCCACGAGACGGAGATCGCGAGCGCGATGACGATCACCCCCACGTGCACGATGTAACCGCCGTAGCGCTGACCCGTGCGCGCGAACAGGTCCCGGAGCGCGCCGAGGAACGAGCGCTCCGCGATCCTCCGCCGCGCCGCGATCCCCTTGCGGAACTCGTCGGCGATCGTCGTCAGCACGAAGGCGGCGAAGGCGATCGTGAGGATGGGAAGGAAATACCCGACGCCGAGGGCGAAGGCGAGGAGCCCCGCCGCGGCCCCGACGATGGCCGGCCACACGAACGACCGTTTCAGCTGCTCCTGTCCCGCCCGCCGCCACGGGAGCGCCGGCCCCACCCCCATCAGAAAGATGAGCGCCAGCCCGATGGGGCTCGCGACCTGGTCGAAGTACGGCGGCCCCACGCTGATCCGGTCCCCGCGCAGCGCCTCCACGACGAGCGGCCACATCGTGCCGAGGAGGACCGTGAACGTGAAGCCCACGAGGAGGAGGTTGTTGAGGATGAAGGCGGACTCGCGCGAAGCGGGGCTCTCCACCTGACCCGGCGCCCGCAGCCGGTTGCTCCGCCACCCGATGAGGGCCAGCGACACGATCGCCACCACGGCGATGAAGGCGAGGAACACCGGCCCGATGACGCCCTCGGTGAAGGCGTGCACGGAGTCGATGACGCCCGACCGCGTGAGGAACGTCCCGAACAGGGTGAGGAGGAAGGTCGAGATGATCAGCGTGAGGTTCCACGTCTTCAGCATCCCCCGCCGTTCCTGGACCATCGCGGAGTGCAGGAAGGCGGTGGCCGTGAGCCAGGGGAGGAAGGACGCGTTCTCCACCGGATCCCACGCCCAGGCGCCCCCCCAGCCCAGGACCTCGTACGACCACCAGCCGCCGCCGATGATTCCCATGGTGAGGAAGGCCCACGCCGCGACCATCCAGCGGCGGGCGTCCCTGAGCCAGCGCGCCTCGACGTTCCCCCGCAGAAGCGCGGCGATCGCGAACGCGAAGGGAACCGTCATCCCCACGAACCCGAAGTAGAGCATGGGCGGGTGCAGGCCCATGAGCGGGTGGTTCTGGAGGAGGGGATTGGGTCCGGGGCCGTTGGCCGGCGCCGGATCCACGATCCCGAACGGATTCGCCGCGCCCGCCAGGAGTCCGAAGAAGAAGAGCTGTACGACGCCGATGACGGCGAGGACGAGCGGGGTTGTGCGGAGGCCGTGCGCGAGCCCGCCCCCGAGCGCCGTGAGGCGTTCCCCGGCCGCCCGCAGCGCGCCGAACTCGCGGCGCCGGGTGAAGGCGAAGAGCGCCCCGTAGCCAGCGAGGATCCAGCCCCAGAAGAGGATCGAGCCCTCGAGGCTGCTCCAGAGCGAGATCGCCGTGTAGTAGGTCGGCGTCTCGCGGCTCCCTACGCGGGCCACGTACTCGACGCTGAAGTCGTGCGTGAGGAGGGCGACCTCCATGACGAGCATGCCGCCGGACATCGCGAAGAAGGCGAAGTAGGCGGCGCGGCGGGCCAGGGCCGCGGACACCTCCCCGCCGGAGCGTGACAGGCCGGCCCAGCCGCCGGCCATCGTGGCCAGGGCCGCTGCGAGGAGCGCCGCGATGACGGACGCGTAGCCGAGCGTGCTCAGCATGCGGCGACCCTACCCGGCTTCACGTGCTTCTACGAGTCTTCGAGGAGGGACTTGTAGACCTGGCCCGCGTCGCCCGCGTGCTCCGGGGGGGCGTATTCGTTGGAGTGCTTCACCATCAGGTTCGTGGCGCGGAAGACGCCATCGTTCCCGTAGGCCCCTTCGACGACGACGCCCATGCCCGGCTGGAACATGGAGGGGGGCGCGCCCGTGCTCTCGACGGGGATCTCGATGTTCTCCTCGCTAATCACGAAACGCAGCTCGGCGGACTCCGGATTCCAGTCCACGCTCCCCGGCTTGACCCGGCCTCCGAGCCGGATGGGCTGGTCGACGACTTCGACGCCGCGCGCCTCGAGTTCGGCGGGCGTGAGGAAGAACACCATGTTCTCGTTCAACCCGCCCGCCGCGAGCACCGTGATGGCCCCCGCGATCGCCGCGAGCCCCGCCAGCATCCAGAGTTTCCGTCTCACCGTTCCCTCGCCTTCAAAGACCACCGTGCGGAATGCCCCGCAAGATGCACACTCCGCCCCGCGCTTGCCACAGCACCGCCGAGGCGCGAACCTCGCGGGGTGGGCCGGTGCTCGACCGCGAAGAAGGAGAAGTACTCATAGTGATCCGCGTTACCCTCGTCCTCGAACCACAGCCGGAAGGCGGTTATACGGTTACCTGCCCGAACCTGCCCGAACTGGTCACCGAAGGCGACACGCAGGATGAGGCGCTGGCCAACGCTTACGACGCGCTGACGGCAGTGCTCGAACTTTACGCAGAGGCGGGCCGGGCGTTGCCACCCACGACGCACCATGAGTATCGGGGTGATCCCGTCACGCTGGAGATGGCGGTTCCGCTCGAGGTGTGAGATACCGAGAACGCGCCCGGATGCTCCGACAGCACGGATGTCACATGAGAAGACCAGGACTGTGGCTGATCCCCGGATTGGCGTTCGTGTCGCTCGTCGGCCCGGCCGCGCTTCAGGGCGAGGCCGGAGAACAGGACGAGACGGTCTGTCCCGTGCACGGCGGGCGGCTGGGGTCGCCGATGGAGACGGTGCGTTACCTGGCGGACGACGCGCTCGGGGGCCGGATGTCCGGGAGCGCGGGGGAGCGTTGCGCGGGCGAGTACATCGCCGCGATGTTCGCTTCGCTCGACCTCGAGCCGGGCGGGGAGGACGGGTTCTTCCAGGAACTTCCGCTCGCGAGCGCGGCGCAGCCGCACGCGCCGCCGGGCCGGGGACGCAACGTTGTCGGGATCCTCCGCGGGAGCGATCCCGAGTTGGGCGAGACGGCCGTCGTGGTGGGCGCGCACTACGACCACCTCGGGCTGGGCGAGTTCGGGAGCACCGGAGAGGCGGGCGAGATTCACAACGGGGCCGACGACAACGCCTCGGGGGTGGCGGCCGTCCTCGCGGCGGCGCGGGCGCTGCGCGGCGGGCCGCGTCCGGCGCGGTCGATCGTGTTCATCGCCTTCACGGGAGAGGAACTCGGGCTGATCGGCTCGGCGTGGTACGCGAACCATCCGGCGATTCCGCTGGAGGAGACCGTGGCCATGATCAACCTCGACATGGTGGGGCGGCTGGAGGACGACGAGTTGATCGTCTACGGGATGGGCACGGCGCCCGAGTGGGAGGAGATCGTCCCCGCCGCGAACGCGGATCTCGGGATCCCGCTCGCCTGGGAGGAGGCCGGGTTCGGACCCAGCGACCACACTTCGTTCTACGCGAACGACATCCCCGTCCTCCACTTCTTCACGAACGTGCACGCCGACTATCACCGCCACACCGATGACGCGGAGAAGATCGACGCCCCGGGCCTGGAACGCGTGGCCCGCCTCACGGAGAACGTGGCGCGGGCGCTGGCGGAACGGCGCGAGCGGCTGGCCGTCATCCCCGGCGTGGGCGAGCGGGACCAGCGCGCGAGCGGGTCCGGCGCCTGGCTCGGGACGGTGCCCGACTTCACGCCCGTCGACTTCGGCGTGCTGCTGGCCGGGGTCACGGAAGGGTCGCCGGCGGCGGGAGGAGGCCTCGCGAGGGGCGATGTCCTCGTCGGCCTCGGCGGTTACGAGATCGGAGACCTGCAGGCGTTCACGGACGCCCTCGCGGCGTACAGGCCGGGCGACGAGGTCGTGCTCCGCTATCTGCGTGACGGTGAGGAGCGCCAGGCGACCGTGCGGCTCGGCGACGGGGCCGACCGGCCCCAATGAACCGGGCGGCGGCGTGCCCGCGCTGCGGGAGCCCCGCGTCGGGCAACTTCTGCGCGCAATGCGGGGCCCCGCTCGTGCGGCGCGCGGGGTGTCCGGCCTGCCAGGCGCCACTCCGGCCGGATGCCCTCTACTGCACCGCATGCGGTACGCAGGTCGGCGCCCCGCCGCGGAAGCCTCGCTCGGCCCTGCTCCCGTGGGTCCTCTCCGGCCTCGGGCTCGCCGTCTTCTCGGTGATGATCGCCGTGCTCGTCCAGCGGGGGAGCGTGACGCGCGTCGGGGACATGACGATGACGGGCGGTCTCCCGGGCGAGACGACCGGTGGCCCGGCGGCCACGGAGGGCGACGCCGGGGGCGCCGGCATGCCGAGCATGGAGGAACTCGCGGCCATGGGCCCGCGCGGCGTCGCGGACCGCCTCTTCGAGCGCGTGATGCGGGAACACGAGGGCGGCGACTTCGAACGCGCCGCCTTTTTCATCGACATGGCGCTGCAGGCGTACGACGCCGTCCCCCCGGAAGAGATCGACGCCGACGCGCGGTTCCACGTCGGCCTTCTCCGGCTTCTGACGGGAGCGTCCGGTCTCGCCCGGGAACATGCGGATGAGATCCTCGCCGCGCATCCGGACCACCTGCTCGGGCTCTTGCTCGCCGCGCGCGCGGCCGACTTCGAGGAGGACGCGGAGGGGGCGGAGGCGTTCAGGGCCCGAATCCGCGCCCGGGTCGAGGAGGCCGGGGGGATTCCGGATCTCCCCGAATACCAGGCGCACCGAACGCTGATCGAGGGCGTGCTGCAGACGGACGGCGCGGGCGAGGGCGGCGCATGACCGGCTCCGGCGCGAACGGAAGCACGCCCGCGCAGGCCGTCAGCGAGCGGATGGCCGAACTTCGCGACGAGTTCGTCGACTTCATCTCCCAACTCGTGCACGAGGAGTCCCCTTCCACCGACCCGGAAGCCCAGCGGGGCATCCGCGCGATCCTCATGGAAACCCTGAGCGACCTCGGTCTGGAAGTAGAGCACATCCCGGGACGGGCGAGCGGGGGTCACCTGCTGGCGCGGAGCCCCGGGCCGGCGGACGCACCACAACTTCTCGTGGGACACATGGATACGGTGTGGCCCATCGGCACCCTGCGGGAAATGCCGGTGCAGGTGTCCGACGGGCGCCTTTCGGGTCCCGGCGCCTTCGACATGAAGACGGGGCTCGCGATCGGCGTGTTCGCGCTGAGGACGCTGCGGGATCTCGGGCTGGACGCCGGCGTCGCACCCGCCTTCTTCATCAACTCGGACGAGGAGATCGGGAGCCCCGAATCCGAACCGCTGATTCGCGATCTCGCGCGCGGCGCGTCCCGGGTCTTCGTCCTCGAACCCGCGCTGGGGCCCGGCGGCCGGCTCAAGACGCGGCGCAAGGGGATCGGCCAGTACCACGTGGAAGTGACAGGGCGGAGTTCGCACGCGGGACTCGCCCCGGAAGAGGGGGCGTCGGCGATCCTCGAACTCGCCCACGCGATCCGTCAGATCGACCGCCTGGCGGATCCCGGGACCGGGACGACGATGAACGTGGGGCTCATCGCGGGCGGCTCCCGCCCCAACGTGGTCGCCGCGAGCGCGAACTGCGAGGTGGACGTCCGCGTGTGGACGGCCGCGGAGGCCGACCGGATCCGCGAGGGGATGTTCGGACTGGAGCCGACGGTGCCGGGCACGCGGATCACGGTCGCGGAGGTGGCCAGACGCGGGCCTCTGGAGCGCACGCCGCGCAACGTCGCGCTGTGGGAGCGGGCGCTCCGGGTGGCGGACGAGATCGGCCTCGAACTCGAGGAGGGATCGGCGGGCGGCGGCTCCGACGGTAACTTGACGAGCCAGTACACGGCGACGCTCGACGGGCTGGGGGCGGTCGGCGACGGCGCCCACGCCCGACACGAGTTCGTCTGGATCGACCGGGCCGTGGAGCGCGTCGCATTGCTGGCGGGGCTGATCGCGGCGCCGTAGGGGCGGCCGGCCCGCCGGAGGGGGCTTCGAGAGGCGGCTTCGAGGGAATGTTCTTTCGACAGATTTTCGACGACACGCTCGCGCAGTACGCGTACCTCATCGGGTGCCAGCGTACCGGAGACGCGATCCTGTTCGATCCCCAGCGCGACATCGACCGCTACGTGGACCTCGCGGCGAGCGAGGGTCTGCGGATCGTCGCCGTGGCCGAGACCCACATCCACGCCGATTTCCTCTCCGGCGCGCGGGAGTTCGCCGAACGCTTCGGGATCCGGCTCTACCTGTCCGATGAGGGCGGTCCGGACTGGCGCTACGAGTGGGCCCGCGAGGGGGACTACGACCACGTGCCACTCCGGGACGGCGCCTGCTTCGAAACCGGCGACATCGACTTCCGGGCGCTGCATACGCCGGGACACACGCCCGAGCACCTGTCGTTTCTGGTCACGGACCGCGGCGCGGGGGCCGACGAGCCCATGGGCCTCCTTTCGGGGGACTTCGTCTTCGTGGGCGATCTCGGGCGGCCGGATCTGCTCGAGACGGCGGCGCGCGTCGCGGGAGCGATGACGCCCGCCGCGCGCCGGCTGTACGGCTCGGTGCGGAGCTTCCTCGACCTGCCCGACTACCTGCAGGTGTGGCCGGCCCACGGCGCCGGCTCCTCGTGCGGAAAGGCGCTCGGGGCCGTGCCGGAGACGACCGTCGGTTACGAGCGGCGTTTCAGCCCGGCGATCGCCGCGGCGCTCAAGGGGGAGGATGCCTTCCTCTCCCACATCCTCGAAGGACAGCCGGAGCCGCCGATGTACTTCGCCCGCATGAAGCGGGACAACCGCGATGGCGCCCCCGTCCTGGGCGGCCTCCCGCGGCCGCGCCGACTCTCGCCGCGGGCGGCGGCGTCTCGCGCCGGGTCGGGTTCGAGCGGCGAGGTCGTGATCGACACGCGGCCGGACCGGTCGGCGTTCATGGCGAGGCACCTGCCAGGGTCGGTCTACATTCCCCTCACGAAATCGTTCTGCACGGCCGCGGGCTCCGTCCTGCCGGAGGGCGCGGAGGTCACGCTCGTCATCGATGAGACGGATCTCGAGTGGGCGGTGCGGCGCCTGGTGCGGATCGGGTTCGACGATGTGACGGGCTTCGTGGAGCGGGGGGCGCTCGAACGGTACTTTGCCGAGGGCGGGGAGGCGGCAGCGATTCCGGAGATCGACCTGCAGGCAGCGAGCCGGCTGGCGACGGGCGGTCAGGGCGAGGTGCTCGACGTGAGATACGCGGCGGAGTACGCCGCCTCACACCTGCCCGGGGCGGTCAACGCCTCCTATACTCGGCTGCCCGACTACATGGACCGGCTCCCGTCGAACGGTTCGCTGCTCGTACATTGCCTGAGCGGCGCGCGTGCCGCGGTGGCCGCGAGCTACCTGGCCCGCGAGGGGCGCGACGTGCACTACATCAACGACCTGTTCACCGCGTATGCGGGATCGCTGGAAACCGGAGGACCCTGATCATGGTCACAATCCAGAAAGTCCGATCGTTTGCCGCCACCCTGGCCGCCTTCACCGTCCTGGTCTCGATCGTCGGTCCCGCGGCGCTGGCCGCGCAGGGCTTCGGCACTTCGGTGCTCGTGGGCGGGGGCGAAGTCCTGGTGGGGGAGCCCACTTCCGAGCGTGAGCCCGGAAGCGTGCGCGTCTTCCGAGACGGCCGCTGGACGGAGGTCCAGGCGCTGAGCGCGCCGGACGCGGCGGTACGAGACGGCTTCGGGGCAGCGTTGGCGTCCAGCGGCCTGCACCTGTTTGTGGGCGCACCGGGGGCGGGCGCCGTGCACGTGTTCGAGCGCGAGGGTGGCGAGTGGCGGCACGCCGCAGAGATCTCCTCGCCGGGCCTCGAGGCGTTCGGGCGCTCGCTGGCCGCCGGGGACACGCACCTCCTTGTGGCGGCCTCGGACGGCGCCGGCGGGCAGGGCGTCGTCGTCGCGTACCGGCGCGTGAACGGAGGCTGGGAGGAGGAAGCGCGCCTGGCGGCGGACGGCGCGGCGGCGGGGTTCGGGGCCTCGATCGCGCTCGGCGCCGATCTCGCGCTCGTCGGCGCGCCGCTCGTCAATGAGGGTCGCGGCGAAGCGTACCTCTTCGGTTTCGAGGCGGACGCGGGCTGGCAGCGCGTGGCTCAACTCGGCGGCGATGGCGGCGAGGCGGGGCGCGCATTCGGGTCCGCGGTCGCGTTCGCGGGCGACGAGGCGCTTGTCGGCGCGGCCGGTCAGGATGCCGGCCTCGGCGCCCTCCACCGGTTCACGAGGGACGCCGCCGGGGAGTGGCAGCTCGCGGGGACCGTGGCGCCTGACAACGCGGCCCCCACCGCGTTCGGTGCCGCGCTCGCCGTTGACGGCGCCACCGCATGGGTCGGCGCGCCCCTGGCCGCCGGAAGGGGTCTCGTGTATCGGGTTGAACGCTCCGAGGATGGCTGGACCGTGCGAGCCGGGCTCGACATGCCGGGCCGGGAACCGGTCCAGGTGGGGCGCGTGGTGGCAGCGGGGAACCGCCTGGTAGTCGCGGGTCTGCCCGCCGATGACTTCGGGGCCGGGTCCGCCGTGCTCACGGATGTCCGGGCAAGCGGGCTGATCCGGCTCGTGAGCGAGCAGGTCGGGCTCTCCGCCATCTCCGGCGGCCAGATCGACTGCGAGGAAGGGCTCGCGGACGGCTTCGACTGCGACCGCGTGGATCTCCTCTCCTTCATCCCGCGGGAAGCACTCGGCGCCCCCCGCGGCGTCCGCCTCAACGACGTATGGGGCTGGACCGATCCGGTGACGCGAAGCGAATACGCGCTCGTGGGCCGCATGGACGGCATCGCGTTCGTCGACGTCACGGATCCGTTCAACCCGCGGTACCTCGGCAACTTCGCCAAGACGCCGGGAAGCCGGTCGAACACGTGGCGCGACATGAAGGTGTTCGGGAACCACATGTTCGTCGTCGCCGATGGGGCGGGACAGCACGGGATGCAGATCTTCGACCTCACCCAGTTGCGCGACGTCGCGCAACCCCGGGCGGGGAAGCCCACGGCCCAGTACTCGGAGGGCGGCTGGGAGCGCAACGACGCCAACACCGCGGCAACGCCCGTCGCGTAACAGGTGGG
>VXMQ01000082.1 GCA_009841015.1 Candidatus Palauibacter denitrificans
GAAAAGCACCCATGCCGAACACGTCCCGAGGGATCCCCACCCTCCACGCCCTCCTCGCCCTGGCCCTCGCCGCCACCCTCGCGTTCCTCCCATCGAGGGCGGCCGCGCAGGACAGGCCCACGCTCGGGGCGGACGACTACGACCAGTGGGAGCGCCTGGGCCAGGCATCGCTTTCGCCGGACGGCCGCTGGCTCGCCGTCGTCGTCCGTCGCGTGGACGAGACGTCGGAGCTTCAGGTCCACCGCACCGATTCCGATTCGGTCGTCGTCGTCGCGGAAGGCGCGCGCCCCGAGTTCGGCGCGGACGGAACCTGGCTCGCGTACGCCATCGGCGTCTCCCCGGACGAGCGCGAGCGGCTCCGCGAGCGGGGGGATCCCGTCCGCAACGGCGTGGGCCTCCTCGACCTGCGGACGGGCGAGATGGAGGAGATCGGGGCGATCCAGTCGTTCTCCTTCTCCGATGACGGGAGATACCTGGCGCTCCGCCGCTACGGCCCCGAGGAAAGCGACAGCGATGGCGCCGATGTCCTCGTTCGGGACCTGACCCGGGGCGGGTCGATGAGCTTCGGCAACGTGGCGGCCTTCGCCTGGCAGGAGGAGGGGAGCCTGCTCGCCATGACCGTCGACGCCGAGGATCGGGTCGGCAACGGAGTCCGGCTCTACGACCCGGAGTCCGGTCGCATCCGCTCGCTCGACGCGGACGAGGCGACCTACCGCGAACTGTCGTGGCGCGAGGATGCCCCCGACCTCGCCGTCCTCAAGACGTTCGAGGATGAACTGCACGAGGACACCGCCCACGTGGTTCTGGCGTGGCGCGATCTGGACTCCGACAGCCCCCGGTCGTTCGCGCTCGACCCGCGGGAACCCTCCGAACTCCCCGGAGGCACCCGGATCGTCGAACACCGCGCCCCCTCCTGGTCCGACGACGGCTCCACGATCTTCCTCGGCCTCCAGGAGCGGACCCCGGTCGAGACCGCCGCCGAAGACGCCGATGGGGAGGGCGGAGAAGAGGGCGGAGAAGAGGACGAAGGAGAGGGCGGAGAGGCGGGCGAAGCGGAAAACGGGGGCGAACGCGACGAAGATGACGAGGAGAGCCCGGGCGTCGAGGTCTGGCACTCGCTCGACGTCGATCCCGTCCCCCAGCAGCGCGTGCGCGAGGACCGGCTGCGGCAGGAACACGACCTCGGCGTCTGGAACCTGGCCGACGGCGGTTTCCTTCTCCTGGGCGGCGATCACGCGGACCAGGTCGAAATCGCGGAGGGCGGCCGCCACATGCTGGCCCGCGACGAGACGCCCTACGACGTCGACGCGATGTTCCGCCAGCAGTTCCACGACATCTACGCCGTCGACGCGCGGACCGGACGCCGCGAACTCGTCCGCGAGCGGGTGACGATCGACATGGGCTCGAGCCCCGGCGCACGCTACGCCGTCTGGTTCGAGGGCGCGGACTACTGGACGCACGACTTGGTCACCGGCGAGACCCGCAACGTGACGGAAGGCCTCGGCGGGACCTTCGTCGACCTCGACCGGACCCCGACCCGCGAGCAGATGTCCCCCTTCGGCATCGCCGGCTGGCTGGAGGACGACGCGGCGCTGCTCGTGAACGACCGCTTCGACGTGTGGGAGGTGAACCCGGACGGGTCGGGCGGAAGGCGTCTCACGCAGGGGGCGGAAGGCTCGGTCCGGCACCGCGTGGTACGGGTCGACCGGGACGCCGACGACTTCGCCGCGGATGCACCGCTCTACTACTCGACCTACGGCGAGTGGACCAAGAAGGCCGGCTTCTCCCGCGCCCGCCGCGGAGAAACGCCCCAGCCGCTGATCTGGGCGGACGCCCGATTCACGGGTGGCCTGCTAAAGGCGGAGGACGCCGACGTATACGCCTTCCGCCGCGAACGGTTCGACGACTCGCCCGACTACTTCGTCGCGGGCCCGGATCTGGACGAAGCGCGGCAGGTCACGCGCACGAACCCCTTCCAGGGCGACTACGCCTGGGGCCGCACGCAACTCATCGACTATGAGAACGAATGGGGACGCCCCCTCCAGGGCGCGCTCATCTATCCGGCCGACTATGATCCGGATCGGACGTATCCCATGATCGTGTACCACTACGAACTGCTCTCGCAGAGCCTCCACCAGTACCAGGTTCCGGATCCCACGAACTACTACAACATCCAGATCTGGAGCCAGGAAGGGTACTTCGTCTTCCAGCCGGACATCGTCTATCGCGACCGGCGTCCGGGACAGTCGAACGTGGAGACGCTGCGCCCGGCGGTGGCGGCGGCGGTCGAGACCGGGATGATCGACGGCGACCGCGTCGGACTCATCGGCCATTCCTGGGGCGGATATCAGACGACGTTCTTCGTCACCCAGGACGATCTCTTCGCGGCCGCGGTGGCCGGCGCACCGCTCACGAACCTCATGAGCATGTACCTCTCCTTCTACTGGAACTCCGGGGGGACCGACGCCCGGATCTTCGAGATCAGCCAGGGCCGCATGCAGGTGCCGTGGTGGGAGGACTGGGACTCCTACTTCAACAACTCTCCCCTCCATCACATTCAGAATCTCAACACGCCCCTCCTCATCGAGTTCGGGACGGACGACGGCGCCGTCGAGTTCAACCAGGGCGTCGAGTTCTACAACGCGGCCCGGCGCGCCGGTAAGCACATGGTGATGCTCGTCTACGAGGGGGAGAACCACGGACTCGCGCGCGAGCCGAACCAGCGCGACTACCAGAGCCGCATCCTCCAGTGGTTCGCGCACTACCTGAAGGGAGAGCCGGCCCCGGAATGGATCACCACCGGCGTCCCCTGGCTGCAACAGAAGGACGGCCTCAAGAAGAAGAAAGTGAGCTGACCATGACGAACGAACGGAGACCGTCCGCGCCGCGGCGGCTGGCGCTGGCGGGGATCGCGGCGTTGGCGGGGATCGCCGCGCCGGCCGCGCTCGCGGCGCAGGCCTGCCTCGGCTTCAGCGGCAGCGGGTTCCTCAGCGGCTCGGGCGCCGTGTGGCGCGAATCATCCGAAGACGTCACAGGCCTTGGGGGCGCGGCCGGATTCGACCTGGGTCTCGTGGCCGCGACGGGCCATTACCTGAAGTTCTCCGGCGCGGACGAGTTCGATCAGGAATTCGAGTTCGAGGACGCGCGCGCGAGCGTCGCCCTCAAGCTGCCGCTGCCCGTGCTTTCCGTCTGTCCCCTCGCCACCGTGGGGGTCGGAGGCGTCCTGTCGAGGAACTTCGACGAGCTCCCCTACAAGAGCGAGACGATTTACGGGGTCGGCGTGGCCGTCGGACAACGCTTCGGCGCGCCGGGCTCCGGCCTCGCGATCATCCCTTCGGCCACCGTGAGCATCGAGAACTACTCGGTCGACCGACTCTACGACGACATCGTGGAGGGGGACAGGGAAGTCAGCGCCGTCATCCGCGGCGGCGTCACGGTCGAGATCGGCAGCCTTCACGCCCGGCCGTACGTGGCGTTCACGACCGCCGAGGACAGTCACCTGATCGCCGGAGCCATGCTGGGGGTCACCTTCTGATGAGTCCCGGCGGGCCCGAACGGCGGGCCCGGGAACTGCGCAGGGCGCTGCGGCACCACTCCTATCTCTACTACGTCCGCAACCAGCCCGAGATCTCGGACGAGCGGTTCGACGAACTCTTCCGCGAACTGAAGGCGCTGGAGGCATCGCACCCGAAACTCGTCACGCCCGATTCGCCGACCCAGCGCGTGGGGGCGGAGCCGCTCGACGCCTTCGAGACCATCGAGCACACCGCGCCGATGCTCAGCCTCGATTCCTCCGCCGACGTGGAGCCGCTCGAGCGGTTCGACGAGCGGATGCGCAAGGCGCTCGGAGACGACATCGGATACGTCGTCGAGCCGAAGTTGGACGGCGCCTCGATCGAACTCGTCTACGAATCCGGCCGGCTGTCGCGGGCCGT
Source organism: Candidatus Palauibacter denitrificans (assembly GCA_009841015.1). Taxonomy (GTDB): domain Bacteria; phylum Gemmatimonadota; class Gemmatimonadetes; order Palauibacterales; family Palauibacteraceae; genus Palauibacter; species Palauibacter denitrificans. Next base: position 3,936 of record VXMQ01000082.1, read on the forward strand.
GACCCGGGGGGATGGAATCCGCGGCGAAGGCGTGACCGAGAACATCCGCACGATCCACTCGGTTCCGCTCCGGCTGCGGGCCGCGGATCGGGACGCGCCGCCGCTCCTGGCGCTGCGGGCCGAGGTCATCATGAGAGTGGGCGATTTCGAGGCGCTGAACGCCCGGCTTCTCGAGAGCGACCGCCCTCCGTTCGCGAACCCGCGCAACGCGGCGGCCGGATCGCTGCGGCAACTCGACCCGCGCATCACCGCCGCCCGCCCGCTCGACATCTACGTCTACGACATCCTCGCGATCGATGGACGGCCTCCGCCCACGCAGCAGGCCACGCTCGAAGCGCTGCGCGAGTGGGGGCTGCCCGTGAACGACCGGTGCCGGCCCGCGGCCGACGTCGGGGCGATCCTCGCGTTCCAGGCGGAGATCGAGGAGTGCCGCGACGACCTCGAGTACGAGATCGACGGCATCGTCATCAAGCTCGACGACATCGCGGCGCGCGACGAAGTCGGCGAGACCTCGCACCACCCCCGCTGGGCGTTCGCCTTCAAGTTCCCGCCGCGGAAGGAGGTCACCCGCCTCCTTCACATCTTCCCCAGCGTGGGGCGGACCGGCGTCGTGACACCCATCGCCTTCATGCGCCCGGTGGAACTCGGCGGCGTGACCGTGAGCCGCGCGAACCTGCACAACCGGGAAGAGGTCGCCCGCAAGGACATTCGCGAGGGCGACCGGGTGCGGGTGCAGCGGGCCGGGGACGTGATCCCGCAGGTCCTGGAGCGGATCGAGGAGCCGGGCCGCGAGCGCGCCGAACCGTGGGTCATGCCCGCCGAGTGTCCCTCGTGCGGGACCGCCCTGGAGCCGCGCGGCCCGTACACCTTCTGCCCCAACCTGTTCGCCTGCCCCGCCCAGCTCGCCGGGCGGATCCAACACCTCGGGTCGCGGCATGCCCTCGACATCGAAGGATTGGGAGAAGAAACCGCCAACCTCCTCGTCCGCGAGGGGGTGATCGGCCGCGTTCCGGAGCTGTTCGACCTGGATGCGGCGACGCTGATGGAACTGGAAGGTTTCGCCGAGAAGTCCGCCACGAACCTCGTCGGGGCAATCCACGCCGCGCGCACGACCGAACTCGCCCGCTTCATCTACGGCCTCGGCATCCCCGAAGTCGGGGTGACCGTGGCGCGGGAACTCGCCTCGCACTTCCTCTCCTTCGAAGCGTTCCGGGAGGCGGCGGCAGCGGCGGCCGCGGCGGCAGCGGCGGAGGCGTCGGAAGCGTCGGAAGCGTCGGAAGCTGCGGAAGCTGCGGAAGGGAAGGCGCTTCAGGAAGTGGACGGGATCGGGCCCCGGATGGCGGAGGAGATCATCGCCTTCCTTGCCCGCCCCGAGGTGTCGAAGGTCGTGGACGAACTGCGCGCCCGCGTCGAGCCCGTGCCCCCGCCGCGCGCGGGCGACACCCTGGCCGGGCTCCGGATCGTCCTCACCGGAGGGCTCGAGTCCATGAGCCGCTCCGAGGCCGGGAAGAAGCTCGAGGCGCTGGGCGCGAAGGTCACGTCATCCGTGAGCAAGCAGACGAGCTACGTCGTCGCGGGCGAGAACCCGGGCCGCAAGCTCGAGCGGGCGCAGACCCTCGGCGTGGAGATCCTGGACGAAGCGGGCCTCCTCGCACTCCTGAGCGGCGGACCCGGCGCGCTCTCCGCGCCCGACGAGCCAGCGTCCGACCCGACCGCGTCAGACCAGACCGCGCCCTGATGGAGAACATCGAGATCGTCCGCGTCCTGAACGAGGTGGCCGACCTGCTCGAGATCCAGCAGGCGAACCCGTTCCGCGTCCGCGCCTACCGCAACGCGGTGCGCACGATCAACGCGCACGCCTCGCCCCTGCGCAAACTCGTCGAGCAGGGCGCCGACCTCACCGCGCTGCCGTCGATCGGGAAGGGGATGGCGGACAACATCCGCGAACTCGTGGAGAGCGGACGCCTCGCGATGCTCGACGAAATGGCGGCCGAGATCCCCCCGGGACTCGTCGAGTTGATGCGGCTGCCGGGGGTCGGTCCCAAGAAGGCACGCAAGCTGTGGGACGAGCTGGGCGTCGAATCGATCGACGACCTGGAGGAGGTCGCGAGCGAGGGGCGCGTGGCCGAACTCCCCGGTTTCGGCGTCAAGACGCAGGACCGCATCCTCCGCGGCATTCGCAACTATCGCACGAGCACGACCCGCTTCCGCCTCGGGGAAGTCGACAAGCTCCTGCCGCCGCTCATCGAACACCTGCGGGCGACGCCCGGCATCACCCGCCTGGAAGTCGCGGGGAGCTATCGGCGCCGGAAGGAGACCGTGGGCGACATCGATGTTCTCGTCCTCGCCGACGATGCGCGCGCCGCCTCCGACGCCCTGGTCGGCTTCTCCGGCGTGGAGAGCGTGATCGGAGCCGGCGGAACGAAGACCTCCGTGCGTCTCCGCAGCGGATTGCAGGTCGACCTCCGGGTCGTGCCGCCCGAGAGCTGGGGGGCGGCGCTCATCTACTTCACGGGGTCGAAGGAACACAACATCCGCCTGCGCCGCCGCGCGCTCGAACGAAAACTGCGCGTGTCCGAGTACGGCGTGTTCACGATCCCCGAGGAGTCCCTGGGCGATGCGCTCGGCGAGCGGGGCATCGCCTCCGAGGGAGAGGTGGTCGCGGGCGCGACGGAAGAGGAGGTCTACCGGGCACTCGATCTCTCCTGGCTTCCGCCCGAGATACGGCGCGACCGGGGAGAGTTCGCCGCTTCCGACGCCGGGGAACTGCCCCGCCTGGTCGAGACGTCCGACCTGCGCGGCGACGTCCACATGCACAGCACGTGGTCCGATGGCCGCGCTTCACTCGAGGAGATGGTCCGGGCGTGCGCGGCGCGCGGCTACGAGTACATGGCGATCACCGACCACTCGAAAGCGCTGGCGATGGTCGAGGGCCTCGACGCCGCCAAGCTCCGCCGCCAGTGGGACGAGATCGAGGAGGTACGGGCCGCGCACCCGGAGATCCGGATCCTGCGCGGGCTGGAGGTCGACATCCTCCGCGACGGATCGCTGGACCTCGAGGACGAGATGCTCGAGCGGCTCGACGTCGTGATCATCTCGGTTCATTCCTTCCTCGGACTGGACCGGGCGCGGCAGACGGCGCGCGTGCTGAAGGCGCTCGCGCATCCCCGCTCGATGATCTTCGGGCACCCGACGGGACGGCTCATCAACCGGCGCGGTCCGATCGATGTGGACATCGACGACATTCTGCACGCGTGCGCCGAGTTCGGCGTCGCCGTCGAGGTCAACTCGCACCCCCACCGCCTGGACCTCAAGGACAGCCACCTCTGGCGCGCGCGCGAACTCGGCGTGCCCGTCGTGGTCGCGACCGACGCGCACCGGCCGGACGACCTCGATCTGGCGCACTACGGCATCGAGCAGGCGCGCCGCGCGTGGCTCACCCCCGAACACGTCCTCAACACGCGTGGCGTGGACGACTTCCTGGCAGTTCTTCAAGGGAAGCCGGCGATTTGATCCCCCGTTGAGAGCCCGTCCCCATACTCCCGTCGACAAGCAGCCACAGGTGGGACCTCACGGCAGGGAGACTCGGACACATGACGCGTGGATGCGGACTCTCACCCTTCTCGCGGGAACACCACATTCCGCTCCGCCGGCAACTCGCGGCGGATCTGGAAGCCGGGATTCGCGATGGACACGTCCGGCCCGGCGCCCTGCTCCCGTCGGCCCGGGAGATGGCCCGCCGGCTCGGCGTCGACCGGGGGACGGTCTGTGCCGCGCTCGCGCGGCTGCGGCGCCGGGACCTCATCGAACTCGACAGGGGACAGCGTCCGCGCGTGTCGATTCGCCCGCGCGCCCTCCGGCCGCCGCCGGCCATGGAGATGGCGCCGAGGACGGCGGCGCTGGACCTGCTGAGGCGCGCGCACGCGGGCGGATTCTCGCGCTGGCGGCTGCTCAACGAGCTGGAGCGCGTCGTGGACGGCGCGCGGAGCCCGGACCGGCATCTCGTGACGCTGTGCGAACCGCGTCCCGGGCTGCGGGCCGTGCTCGCCGCGGAACTGGAGGAGGCCTGCGGAGTCGTCGTTCACGCGGTCGACTCCGCGCGCGGGATACCGGAGAACTCGCCGGTGGTCGTGCGGCGCGAATTGCAGGCCCGGATGCGCCGATCCGGAACCTTCGAGTGCGTTCCGGTTTCCCTCGCCGGGGGCACCCGCGAACGCGAACTCGTCCGACGCCGAACGCGCCGCGGGTTCGTCGTGCTGCTCTCCCGGAGCGAGACCGTGCGCGTGTTCGCGGCGGAACTGGCCGCCCGCGACTTCGCGCTCGGAGTCGGCTTCAAGGCCCTCGACCCGAATCGCGACGCGCCGGCCGTGCGGCGGGCCGTGGCGGCGGCAACCATCGTCTTTCACGACCGGCTCGTCCCGATGTCCCGGTATGCGTCGCGCACGGCTCCGGCGGTGCCGGTCACGCTCCTCCCGCCCGAAGAGATCGACCGGCTCCGCGCCTACCTCTCCGGGAACGGACCGGCGTGAACGCGAGCGCGGCGGATCCCCTTCTTGCCGGGCAAACGGAGGCCGACTGTAGCCCATGCACGCATTCGTCCCTAAGTTACAGGAGTTTATGCCGTTGTCCTTCCACGGAGTTGTTGGGATTGTGAAGCAGAGGTTCCATCCGTCCACGAACTCGGGCGGCGAGCGGTGATTATGTCTTCAGCCAATTACGACCCCGGCGTGATCGTGCGGGCGCTCCGCTTCCGAGCGAAGCTCGATGGATTTCGGCTCGAACGCGGCCACTACATGGATCGGCCCGACGATCGCGCCGACCGCTGGTACGCCGTCCCGCTGGGAGACAGCGACGCCCCGCGCTCCGGAGAAGGTTTCCCGACGATCATGGCGGCGGCCAACGAAGCGAAGCGCCTCCGCAAGCTCCGGGAAGCGTCCATTCCCGACGACTGACGCTCGTTAGCCGCGACCCGCCGCGCCCCGGCGCACGGTCGCTTGAAGCACCGCGCCGGCTCAAGTATTATCGACGGCCCGACTCATTGGGACGTTGGCCCGTGGTGGAATTGGCAACACGTCTGGCTCTGGACCAGAAGATTCCAGGTTCGAGTCCTGGCGGGCCAATCAAGCACAGCAGCACCAGCAGCACCCTGCGGAGGGGTGGCCGAGTGGCTTAAGGCGGCGCCCTGCTAAGGCGTTGACTCGAAAGAGTCTCGTGGGTTCGAATCCCACCCCCTCCGCCTGAAAAGGAAGGCGTGGGCGGCTCGAAAGAGTCTCGTGGGTTCGAACCGAGCGACCGAAGGGAGCGAGCTCGGGGAGCGTAGCGACCCAATCCCACCCCCTCCGCCTTTACCTACCTCCGGCCTCACCCCGGAGGCTTCCGGACGGGTGGCCGAGCGGACTAAGGCGCACGCCTGGAGAGCGTGTGGGCAGCAACCCTGCCTCGTGGGTTCGAATCCCACCCCGTCCGTTTTTTGGAAGTATCAGACGGTTGCACCCGGCTCTCCGCAATCATGCGGTGGTCGATCGTGGCTGGCCACCGGACCGCCGCTGATCCGGTGGCTGGGATCGGAGAGGCGCTCCCGAAGCATAACGGCGGCAAGAAGCACTTCCGCTCGCTGCCGCACGCCGATGTTGGCGAGGCGCTGGCCAAGATTCGAGCCTCGCAAGCATGGCCGGCGACGCGGCTTTGCCTGGAGCTTCTCGTCCTCACGGCGACACGTCCCTCGGAGGCTCGGTTGGCGTTGCGGCCAGAGTTCGACGGCGAGAACCGCGTTTGGGTCATTCCGCAATCGCGCACGAAAACGAACAAGCCCCACCGTGTACCGCTCTCAGGCGCGGCGCTCACCGTGCTCGACGAGGCGTCGAAGCGGAACCCCACGTAGTCGGCGAGCGTGACCGAGTCCACCGCAGCCAGGCCGTTCGCCTCTCGGGTCCGGGGTTGTGGGGGCGGTCTCGGATCCGGTCTCGGCAGTCCGACGACCCGGTATCTGATTGAAGGCCGTCTCGCTTGACAATAGTACGCACTGCCGCGGCGGGTGCAGGCCCATTCCTGCCGGGTGCGGGCACTTCACAACCGACGACGCGCCGGCCGTGGCGAACAGGTGGTCGCTGGCGGTTACCGGCGGGGACCGCGATCCTGAGTATTGCGGGCCAAGCCGCCGGCGCGGCTCGAACAGGTGAATTCCGGAGACACAACGGGACTGATTGGTTCAAGTGGGCTATCACCGCCAGTGTCGACTCCGGGAACAGCGGTTGCTGAGAGGGGAGCAGCGACATGAAGCGGTTCACGTTATTGCTCACGCTGATGGTGGTCCTGGCTCCTGCGCGGGGGGGAGCGGCGCAGCAGAGAGAAGGAGCGCAGGAAAGGCCGCCGTACGATCTCGAATCGCCGCCGGGCATGGTGTTCGAAAATGGTCGGTGGCGTGTTCCCACGCCGGCCATCGCCTTGGAGATCCTGCTTTCCGGGGACGCCACCTTTCTGGATTACGAACCTGGTGCTGCGGTGTTGCGCCAGACGTTCGGGAGACGGTCCGCCGGTGAGTTGAGCGCGTTCGCCGGTCAGTTGGAGCAGGTCATCGTACAAGGCGAGCCGCTCGCAGAACGGCTCGCGACGAGCGTGCTGCTGGTCGCTGGCGCCAACGATGAGGGAGATCCGGGTATCCCCTACCAGGGTGCGCTTCGCCGACTTGTCCGAGCTTACCAGACGCTGGACGAAACGAATACGGCGAAAGCTCGCCGAATCCTCGCCGCCATCTGGATAGCTGGTGGAGAAGAATATATCTGGCGTATTTTCCATACATCCGAGAAACCGGAAGCGTGCGAGACGGACGGTCACTGGAAGCCCTGTCAAACGGCCGCCAGGTGGTGTGATGCGGGGGTCCTTCTGCTACGTGCAACGGGCGGTCCCGAGCCCGCTGACTTCATGCTGCGGTGTGACTTGGCGGCGCCGGACGCATGAGGTGAGGGTGGCAAGCCCCTGAAACAGCCATGCACACCTATTGCGTGGTCACCTGTGCGCCGCGCAGACAGGGGTGCTGGAACTCTCCCGCTTCCGACGCTGCACGAGGCGAACTACAACGGCTGCGCAGCATCCCAGGAGTTCGCCGACACGATCGCCGAAGTCGAAAGTGCGCTCGGAGACGGTGTGGGAAATGCGATGGATAACTATCGCGTTGAACGATAGCGTTTTACGAAATGGGAGGAACGGACACCCCGTCCGTTTATCCTTTGTCGTAAAGCCTTGTCTGTCCACCATTTTTGGTTTCGCCGAGAGGCTGGCCCCACAGCAGGTCCCACAGCAGGTCCCACACCTTTTGGGGCGTACACGGCAGCACCGTTTCGGGAACGGCTAGGCTGCCTCGGGCCGCTACGTCTGGTCACGGCTCTCGCGCCCCCCCTCAGTTCGTCCACTCTCACGCCTCGATCGACCGCCGAGAGGAATCCGAGACCGCCCCGACGGTAGCGGTGACGACGGCTGAGCCGGCCGAGACGCCGGTAACGGTGAGCGTGTCCCCCGACACCGAGGCGGTGGCCACGGCCGGGGCCGAAGATTCTGCCGAGAAGGCGAGCGGGTCTCCGTCCGGGTCCGTGAAATAGGGCGCCAGGTCGGTGTCTTTGGCGTCGCCGACTCTGATCTGCAGATCGTCGATCGTCCCCACCGCCTCCGGCGCCCGGTTCGCCGCCTCCACCGTCACCTGCGCGCCCTGCTCCGCCGTCAGGCCGTCCGGATCGGTCGCGGTCACCGTCACCGTCGCCGTCCCGGGCGCCACCCCCGTTGCGGTCAGACTGCTGCCGGACAGTGACACGGACAGCACCGCATCGTCGGATGACGTGGCGGCGTACGTCAGGGTCCCCCCGTCCGGATCGCGGAAGAACGGCGACACGTCCACCGTCACCGCCTGTCCCACGATCACGACCTGCGCAGGTATCGAGCCAACGGTCACCGGCGCGACCGGCGGGGGCGGTGGTGGGGGCGGCGGG
>VXMQ01000048.1:0-5760 GCA_009841015.1 Candidatus Palauibacter denitrificans
GCCTCCGTGATCACCCGGTAGCCCCCGTACAGGAAGACCGCCGCCGTCCCCGTCTGCAGCAGCACCCCCGGCAGCCCCCCCGCCAGGTACGTGTACCGCCGCATCGACAGCAGCGCCCCCACGAACCGGTCGTTGTGCCGCCCGAAGCGCGCCGCCTCCCGCTCCTGCGCGTTCGACGCCACCACCGTCCGCACCCCCTGCAGCGTCTCGATGAGGAAGCTCCCGATGTCCGCGCTCCGCTCCCGCAGGTGCCTCACCCGTCCCTCCAGCCGGCGGCGGTACCGCACCAGCGCCCACAGGCTCGGCGGCAGCGCCACCAGCCCCGCCAGGAAGAGCCGCGCGTCGAGGTAGACGAGCATTCCCACCGTCCCGATCAGGAAGAGCACGTTCCCGAACAGCCCGAGCGCCGCGTCCGCGGTCACCCGCTGGATCTCGCCGATGTCGCTGTTGATGCGCGAGACGATGTCCCCGAACGGCGTCCGCGCGTAGAAGCGCGGCGAGAGCCGCTGCAGGTGGCGGTAGAGCGCCAGCCGCATGTCGAACAGGATGCCGGCCGACACCCGCGTGTAGCGCATCCCGCTCGCCACGTTCGCCACGAAGCCGAGGAGAGTGATCCCGATGAAGAGACCGACGATCCTCAGCAGGAGAGGGAAGTCCCCGCCCAGGATCGCGTCGTCGATCATCGCCTTCGACAGGTAGGGAAGGGCGAGTCCGAGCGCGGTGCCGGCCGTCGAGAGGAGGACCACGGGAAGCAAAGCCCCCGCGTACGGTCGGACGTAGGCGAGGGCTCGGCGAAGGTGCGGGTCCCGGATCACGCGGACCTCACGGGATCACCCGGGAATCAACCCGGGTCGGGTACCACGACGACGCTCGTCATGTCCGCGTCCAGCGTGACCGTGCGCAGGAACTCGAACGTCTCCTCGTCGTAGATGTCGATCGTGCTGCCGGCATTGTAGATGTAGAGCTTCGTGCCGTCGGCGCTCGGCATCAGCGCCATCCGCGGCCGCCCCGCGAACGTGACGCGCCCCGCCACCCGCCGGCCCTCGAGGTCGAACTTCCACATCTCGTAGTGCCCGATCTCGGACTTGAGCCCGTACCCCTTCGTCCCGTCCGGCGAGAGCACGAACGACACCCCCTCAGCCGGGCCGATGGGGTGGAACTCCACGTCCTGCCCCGCCAGGTCCACCGTCGCGATCCCCATGAGGCGGCGGTTCTGGAGCGGGTCCGTCATGCGGAAGAGCCCCGTGTACACGCCGTCCTCCTCCTGGTACGGACTCCGGCCGAAGGGAAGCCGCATCTCGCCCAGTCCCGGCTCCAGCGGCTCCGAGATCTCCCAGCGGTCCACCTCCTCGTACGTCTCCGAGTCGACCGCGATGAGATCGTCCGTGAACATGTACAGGAGATCGCCGTCCGGAGAGAAGCGGAAGTTGGCGGAGCGGCGCGACTCGTCGTCCGGCCACGGGATCGTGTCCGTCACCTCGTACGTCGTGAGGTCGAAGCGGAGGATGGTGGGCTCGTCGATCCTGTACCGGTCCGCGAGCTTCGTGCGGCTCTGCACGAACATCGCCATCCACTCCTGGCTCGGGTGGACCTCGTAGGAGCGGATCCACGTCCGCGTCGCGCCCTCGCTCAGCGTGAACTCCCCGACGGACTCCTTGGAGGGGAGCGCGATGATCTCGATCGTCTCGAAGAACGGGTCCATCACGTAGAGGCGCGACCGGTCCTCGGAGACGTCGAGACGGAGGGAGATCGGGCGCTTGACCGGGATCCGGTCCACGACCTCTTCGGTGGCCTCGTCCCAGACGATGACCTCGTTGCTGTAGTTGCCCATGTACCAGTGGGCGTTGCGGCCGTTCTCCTGCGCCTCCAGCGCCGGAGCGCCGGTCAGGGCGCCGGCGAACGCGACGACCGCGGCGATGCCCCGCAGGCGGACCAACGGCAGGCGGATCACGGGAAGACGAGGTCCAGCTTCCGCCAGTCCTTCTGGGCCGACGCGCACTGCGACGTCCAGTCCGGCGAGTGGTTGAGCTGGTCGGGCACGTGCGCCGGCCAGAAGCAGGCGAGGTGGCAGTCGAACAGGTCCCGCTCCACCGGCTGGCAGAGCCCCGCGGTGCCGCCGGTCGAGTCCACCTCCCAGCCCGGCGCGAACACGAGCGAGCAGCCCAGCGGAATGTGCGGCCCCTCCGGCCGGCTCTCGAGCCCCACGACGTCCATCTCCGCGTCCATCTTCTCGCGGACCGCCTGCGCCTCGATGCGCCCGGCCTTCTGGTTGATCGGTTTCAGGTGTTTCACGGCTTCCCCCTCGTCAATGATCGAAGCGGGCCAGGTACCCCGGGTTCCGTTCCGACAGCTCCCCGTAGATCTCCAGACACGTGTGCGTCCACGTCCGCACCCAGGTGCAGAAGTGCAGGTTGGGCGCGGTCGTCTCGCCGTGTCTCGTGTGCGCCTCGTGGTAGCAGCCGCCCGAGCAGATCGGCCGCGCCCAGCACGTATGGCAGTCCGTCTTCTTGCTGATGTGGTGATCCTCGAGGAAGTCCTTCTGCCGCTCCCGGTCGATCCCCTCGGCCACCGTCCCGAAGCTGTGGTCGTTCGAGTAGGCGAAGCGGTGGCAGAGCGACACGTCGCCCCCCGTCGTCACCCCCATGAGCCCGAGCCCGGCCCCGCACGGATACGCCTTGCTCACGCCCTTGTGGATCTCCTCCAGCGTGTCCTTCACGTTCGAGAAGCCGTGGTGCCGGTTCTCCACCGCGTGGTCCAGCCAGTCGCGCGCCAACTCCCCGAACTGGCGCAGCATGCGGTCGTATCCCTCGTCCTCGATCTCGTAGTCACGCCCGGAGGATGTCGTGACCGGGGCGAAGCCCACCTCCCAGAACCCCATCTCCTCCGTCAGGTGCTGGTAGATGCGGTGGATGTCGAGGTTCTCGCGCGTGAGCGTGACGCGCGCCCCGATCGGCCGGGTCTTGTGCCGCCTGAGGAGTTCCTTGATCCGGGGCTTGACCGTCTCGTAGGAGCCCTTGCCGCTGTGGAAGACCCGCATGCGGTCCTGCATCTCCTTCGGGCCGTCGATGGAGACGGTCACGCCGATCTCGTTGTCCGCCAGCCACTCGATGATGTCGGGGCGGAGGAGCGTCGCGTTCGTCGTGAGGCTGAACTCGAGCCGCTTCCCCTCCTCCTCGGCGCGGCGGCGGGCGTAGGCCACCGTGTCCTGGAGGACGGGGAAGTTGAGCAGCGTCTCGCCCCCGAAGAAGGTGAGGTGCGCGACCTCGATGGGCCCCGACTCCTTGAGCAGGAACTCCACGCTCTCCCGCGCCGTCTCGTCCCCCATGAACTTCGGGTCGTCCGTGCAGGTCGTGTCGACGATCTTGTCCTCGCCGTACTCGTAGCAGTACGTGCACGCCAGGTTGCACTTGTTCGTGACGTTGAGGACCATCGTCGTGAGCGGGAACCCGTCGGGCGGCAGGTCGTTCGCGACCTGTTCGACCGGCGCCCCCGCCTCCCCGATGGCGCGGATCTGCCGCAGTTCCAGCAACCCGTCGTGTACGCGCTCGGCCGAGTAGCGGTCCGAGAGCGAGTTCACGACCTCGCCCGGCGCGCGCGGCCCGTAGCTGAGCAGGTCGAGGATCGCCGACGACGCCGCGTCGATCCGGAAGATGCCCGCCGAGGGGACGAGATAGAGGAACCGCTCGCCCGCCGCCTCGAAGGCGTGGAACTCGCGCAGCGCCACCTGGCCGACCGGCTTGATCATGGCACCAGCCTCCCCGCCGGAACGCCCTGCCACGGGTCGAACTTGAGATACAGCGGCACCGTGACGATGAGGTGGGCGCGGGCGCGGAGGCCGCCCTCGTGGGTCGCGACGACCCACACGTCGCCGACGTTGTTCCGGTTGCCCGCGCGGTCGGCGTTCGGGCCGTCGATGGCGGGGGTGAAGATCCCGTCCGGCCCCAGCGCGCCGACGTACCGGATGTCGTCGTCGTCGAAGGTCGCCGTGTATTCCTCCATGCTCCACGTCACCGGCACGCGCCCGAGCCGCAGGTCGTCCTCCGTGTTCGGCTCGCCGTCCGGGCCGTCGTCCCACCCGATCGCGTCGTAGGCCTGGTACCCCTTCGGGAAGGCGCCGCCGCCGATCCGGGCCATGCCCGCGCGCGGCGTCACCTCGAGGCGGTCCACGCCGTCGTGCACCTGGATCGCGTCCGCCAGGCTCACGCCGCCCACGAACAGGTCGCGCCCGCCCACCGCCGCGCCCTCGTCGACCGAGACGCGGAGCGTGACCCGGCTCCCGTCGCCGCCCGCCGCCGACTCGACCCGGACCCCCGGCCCGAAATCGAACTCCGCCGGGTCGGGATTCGCCGGCAGGCCGACGCCGTGCACCCGGACCTCCGCGGACGACGAGCCGGCGCGGACCGCCGGGGGATGCACGCCCGACACGACCGGGCCGCCGCCCGCGCGCGTGAGCGTCACGTCGGGGCCGAACTCGTCGTAGGCGCCCGAGAACCAGCGGCCCGTCATCCGCTGCCAGCCGCGGTCCACCGTCATCACCTCGCGCAACTCGTCCGCGCCGCCGGGGTTCGACCGGCCCCGCCACTGGTAGCCGGTGTAGACGATGGACTGTCCGCCGCGGCTCACCCGCTCGCCCGACTCCGCGTACGTGTACGAAGCCTGGGAGCGGAACTCGTCCGGCGCGTCGCCGGCGGAGATCTCCACCGTGCCGAAGATCCGGCCCTTTCCGGGCTCGAACCCCGCCAGCGCCCAGGTGCCGGCGAGGCGCGGCGCGCGCATCGAGGCCGACCACGCGGACCATTCCGGCGTCTCGAGCGGGAAGGTCTCGGAGAGGTGGTCGATCGCCTCGTCCACCGGCTGGGGCCCGTCGCCCCCGCGCTGGAACCCCTGGAAGTCGACGAGCGGGTACAGGCCGCGGTGCGTCGCCATCAGGAGTTCCCACTCCTCGCGCGTGCGCCGCTGGGTGATGACGCGGCCCATGCTGTGGCACTGGATGCAGGTGTTCTCGACGTCGCGGTCTGCCTCGTAGACGTGTTCGATGAGGCGGCGCTCGACCTCGAAGCGGCCGGGCTCGAGTTCCCCCGGAGCGAGACCCTGCCGGTTGGAGAGGTAGCGCACGACCTCGCGCGCCTCGTCGGGGCCGAGGGAGACATCGTTGAGCGCCACCATCCGGCGGACCGACGTCTGCCACCCCTCCGGTGTCTTTCGCTCGTAGGAGATCCGCGTCATCCGCCCTTCGTCGTCGCGCTCGTGACAGCGCTGGCAGCGGCGGATGATGATCTCGTGGTCGATCGGATAGCCGTCGTCGTCGGCTGCCGCCTGGACCGGAGCGGCGCTCGCGGGGAGCGGGCTCGCCGGCATGCCCGGGACCGCAGGCGCCGCGCGGGCGGCGACGATGGCCACGGCGCCGATCGCCAGACCGGCTGCCGCCAACGCGCTCTTTCGGGACGCTCCGTGATTCATCCGTCCTCCGTTCGAAACCGGGTCCATTGTGCGCCGCTCCCGGCACGTGCGCCAGTCGCAACCGTCGTTTTCCCCCGAAAAACGCCTCGCGCCCGGAGGGGTCGCACCTCTACCTAACCCCCCAAAATTGGGGGGTAGCCACCCAATATAAGTAGTTGTGCCGCAACGGGTTGTGGATGTATTAACCGTCGCATGCGAAACGATAATCAGGCCGGCCAGGCGCTTGCGGACCCGGTTACATTGATCAGGCAGGCAGGCAGGCAGGCAGGCAGGCAGGCAGGCAGGCAGGCAGGCAGGCAG
>VXMQ01000048.1:5860-11903 GCA_009841015.1 Candidatus Palauibacter denitrificans
GGCAGGCAGGCAGGCAGGCAGGCAGGCAGGCAGGCAGGCAGGCAGGCAGGCAGGCAGGCCTGTCGGCATGACCGCGCGTCGCGCGCTCTGCTTTCCCGGCCGCGCCGCCGCGCTCGCCCTGGCGCTGCTCGCGCTCTCCGCGATGACCGCGCCGGCGCCGGCGGCGGCGCAGAGCGTCCTCGTGAGCAATATCGGGCAGGCAAATACTGGAGGGGATTCGCCCCTCGTCAGCTTCGATCTCGCACAGGGCTTTACCACGGGCTCGAACACGGGTGGCTACACCCTCACAAGCGTAGATGTGAATTTTTTGCATGCCCCATCCGGCCTGTCGGTCAAGATTGCCACGGGGCTGCCCTCGGCGACCAACGTCGTCGCCACGCTGAGCAACCCGACGCTGAGCACGGGCACGCTGACGTTCACTGCGCCCGCCAGCACCACACTCTCGGCCGGCACCACGTACTGGGTGGTCATTGAAGGGTCGGCGGGGACGGTCCGGAACACCGGTACCAGCTCGGAAGATTCGGGCGCCGCCGCGGGGTGGAGCATCGCCGACGCATCGCTCTTCAGGACGGCATCTTCGACCGGGGGATGGGGTGATGACAACGTCGTCAGGAAGATCCGGGTCAACGGTTCGGCGGCTACCGCGAACCCGCCGGGGGCGCCGGGGGCTCCGACGGTGGCGCAGGGGCCGACGTCGGGGAGCCTGGCGGTGAGTTGGACGGCGCCGACGAGCGGGTCGGCGATCACGGACTACGACCTTCGCTACTTCAAGGGGAGCGCGGACCCGGATTCCGAGTCGAAGTGGGTGACGGAGGGCGCGCCGGGCCTGCCGGAGGCGACGCGGACGGTGACGGCGGACACGATCCGGGGACTCCTGGCGAGCACGGCGTACCGGGTGCAGGTGCGGGCTGCGAACGCGAGCGGCGAGGGTGCGTGGTCGTCCTCGGGCTCGGCGACGACGGCCGCCGTCCCGTCGACGAACAACCCGCCCAAGGTGTTCAAGGACCGCTCGGGGTCCGGCTCCAACGTTTGCGACATCCTGACCGATTCCAGCCAGCCCGTAGAGTCGGTTACGATGCCCACCGGGAATCTTGCTTCGTTCCAACGGCTGGTGCTGCGCGGGGCGGAGACGACGGAATGGCCGGCGAGCTGTACCGGCAGCCTCGCCGAGGTGCCCAACTTCGACGACCGGGATGCGGAGCAACTGTTCCTCACCATCGACGCCGTCACGGGGCCCGACAACGTTCGACTAGTGGACAACACTCCCGAGCTGACCCAGCCGGCCGCGCAGCCGGGAGGCGATGCCAGGAAGGCGGGATTCCTGTGGGTGCGGCCCATGGCCGCGTTTCGTACAGACACCGTACGGATCGACGTGACGGCGACGGACCCGCACGGCGCGTCGGTCAGCACGTGGTACCGCCTCATCGTACAACCCATCCTGTCCAGCACTAGCGCGCCGCGCTTCGCGTCCACGGCGAGCCCGCCGGCCTACACGGTGAACCAGGCGATCGCGCCCTTCGTGCTTCCCGCGGCGACGGGCGGGGATGTCGGCACCATTCCCGGCGATCCCTACTTCTACAGGGTGAGCGGCCTCCCGCCGGAGCTGACCTTCGACGCCGTGACGCGGACGATCTCCGGGACGCCGAGGACGGCGGGCACGCACAGGATCACCTACAAGGCCGATGACCCGGACGTCGCGGGCGAGGACGACGGGGACACGGCGGTGCAGACGTTCAACATCGTCGTGAGGGGCGACGGCAGCACGGACCCGCCGCCGGCGCCGACGGGTCTGACGGTGGCGCAGGGCCCGACGTCGGGGAGCCTGGCGGTGAGCTGGACGCCGCCGCCGAGCGGGTCGGCGATCACGGACTACGACCTGCGTTACTTCAAGGGGACGGCGGACCCGTCGTCGGAGTCGGACTGGGTGACGGAGGCGCCGGGCCTGCCGGACGCGACGCGAACGGTGACGGCGGACACGATCCGGGGACTGCTGGCGGAGACGGAATACCAGGTGCAGGTGCGGGCGGCGAACGGGAACGGCGAGGGTGCGTGGTCGCCCTCGGGCTCGGCGACGACGGCCGCCGCCCCGGGGACGAACAACGCGCCCCGGGTGGTGCGGTTTTTCAATGGTGCAACCATCCGCTGCCAGGTCAAGACCGATTTTAGCACACCCTCACTTACGGCAACCTTAACCATCGGGCAGCTCTTAGCCTTCCGAGACTTGGTGCCGCGCGAGTCGGACACGACGGAATGGCCGGCGGTGTGTGCCGCCAGTGCTACGGGCCGGCTGCCCCTCTTTGACGACCGTGATGCGGAGCAACTGTTCCTCACCCTCGACTACACGCCGCCGGACCCGGGCAGCGCTCGCTTTAGCGACGGTGCCCCCCAGCTGATACAGCCGAGCGATAAGACCGGGTCGACTGGAGCTTTGGTTCTTCAAGGTATCTCCGCGTTTCGTCCCGACACCGTACGGATCGACGTGACGGCGACGGACCCGCACGGCGCGTCGGCCAGCACGTGGGTCAGGGTCATCTTGACGACCAGCATCGACCCTGACCCTGTCAACCCGCCGCGCTTCGCGTCCACGGCGAGCCCGCCGGCCTACACGGTGAACGCGGCGATCGCGCCCCTCGTGCTTCCCGCGGCGACGGGCGGGACCGTCGGCGTCGCTCGCGACGACCCCTACTTCTACGCGGTGCGCGGCCTTCCGCCCGGCCTGGCCTTCGACGCCGCGACGCGGACGATCTCCGGGACGCCGAGGACGGCGGGCACGCACAGGGTAACCTACAAGGCCGACGACCTGGACGATAAAGGCGAGGGCGACGGGGACTCGGCGGTGCAGACGTTCAACATCGTCGTGAGGGGCGACGGCAGCACGGACCCGCCGCCGGCGCCGACGGGTCTGACGGTGGCGCAGGGCCCGACGTCGGGGAGCCTGGCGGTGAGCTGGACGCCGCCGCCGAGCGGGTCGGCGATCACGGACTACGACCTGCGTTACTTCAAGGGGACGGCGGACCCGTCGTCGGAGTCGGACTGGGTGACGGAGGCGCCGGGCCTGCCGGACGCGACGCGAACGGTGACGGCGGACACGATCCGGGGACTGCTGGCGGAGACGGAATACCAGGTGCAGGTGCGGGCGGCGAACGGGAACGGCGAGGGTGCGTGGTCGCCCTCGGGCTCGGCGACGACGGCCGCCGCCCCGGGGACGAACAACGCGCCCCGGGTGGTGCGGTTTTTCAATGGTGCAACCATCCGCTGCCAGGTCAAGACCGATTTTAGCACACCCTCACTTACGGCAACCTTAACCATCGGGCAGCTCTTAGCCTTCCGAGACTTGGTGCCGCGCGAGTCGGACACGACGGAATGGCCGGCGGTGTGTGCCGCCAGTGCTACGGGCCGGCTGCCCCTCTTTGACGACCGTGATGCGGAGCAACTGTTCCTCACCCTCGACTACACGCCGCCGGACCCGGGCAGCGCTCGCTTTAGCGACGGTGCCCCCCAGCTGATACAGCCGAGCGATAAGACCGGGTCGACTGGAGCTTTGGTTCTTCAAGGTATCTCCGCGTTTCGTCCCGACACCGTACGGATCGACGTGACGGCGACGGACCCGCACGGCGCGTCGGCCAGCACGTGGGTCAGGGTCATCTTGACGACCAGCATCGACCCTGACCCTGTCAACCCGCCGCGCTTCGCGTCCACGGCGAGCCCGCCGGCCTACACGGTGAACGCGGCGATCGCGCCCCTCGTGCTTCCCGCGGCGACGGGCGGGACCGTCGGCGTCGCTCGCGACGACCCCTACTTCTACGCGGTGCGCGGCCTTCCGCCCGGCCTGGCCTTCGACGCCGCGACGCGGACGATCTCCGGGACGCCGAGGACGGCGGGCACGCACAGGGTAACCTACAAGGCCGACGACCTGGACGATAAAGGCGAGGGCGACGGGGACTCGGCGGTGCAGACGTTCGTGATCGCCGTGGCGGGCGACGGGCCGGCGATCCGGTCGCTGGGGATCGTGTCGACGCCGACGATCGACTCGGACTCCGACGGCACGGCGGACACCTACGGGCTGGGCGACGTGATGGCGGTGGAGGTGGAGTTCACGGAGGCGGTGGTCGTGACGGGGAGCGGCGGCGGGAACATGACGCTGCGGCTGGACCTGGGCGCGGACGACGCCGACCTGACCAACAGCCGGGCGGTGGTGTGGTTCGACAGCCATTCGGGCAACACGCTGCGCTGGGAGCACACGGTCCGTGCGGTGGACGTGGACGCGGACGGGGTGTGGGTTCAGACGGCGTCGGCGACGGACGACGCGGTGGTGTTCCTCGCGGGCGGGGCGACGATCAAGGACGCGGGCGGCGACAACGCGACGCTCACGCTGAGCGGCCTGCCGACGACGGGCGACCCGCGGCACAAGGTGGACGGGAGCCGCACGCCGCCGCCGGCGGTGACCGGGGCGGAGGTGGACGGCACGAAGCTGACGCTGTCGTTCAGCCAGAAGCTGAACACGGCGACCGCGCCGGCGGCGAGCCGGTTCACGGTGGCCCGGACGCCGGCGGTGACGGTGTCGTCGGTGGCGTTCAGCGCGGACTCGACGAAGGTGGACCTGACGCTGAGCGCGGCGGTGCGGTCGGGCGAGACGGGGATCACGGTGGCCTACGCGAAGGGCGACGACACGAACCCGCTCCAGAACCCCTCCGGCACCGAGGTGGCGAACTTCACGGGGCTGGCGGTGACGAACCTGACGGCGCCGACGGTGACGGCGGTCGAAGTGATCGGCACGACGCTGACGCTGACCTTCGACGCGGAGCTGAGCGCGTCAACGACGCCGGGGACGAACCGGTTCGAGGTGACCGGGACGGCGGAGGCGACGTCGGTGACGGCGGTGGCGGTGAGCCCCGCCGACGCGCGGAAGCTGAACCTGACGGTGAGCCCGCGGGTGGGGCCCGCCGAGACGGGGGTCACGGTGGCCTACACGGCGGGCACGGACACGAACCCGCTCCAGGACGCCGACGGCAACAAGGTGAAGGACTTCACGGGCGTGTCGGTGACGAACGCGACGCCGCCGGCGGTGACGGAGGCGGAGGTCGACGGCGCGGAGCTGACGCTGACGTTCGACGCCGCGCTGGCGACGACGGCGACGCCCGCGCCGGCGCGGTTCACGGTGGCCCGGACGTCGTCGCCGGCGCCGCCCGAGGTGACGGTGACCGGGGCGGCGTTCCGGAGCGGCGACGCGACGAAGCTGGACCTGACGCTGAGCGAGGCGGTGCGGTCGGCCGAGACGGGGATCACGGTGGCCTACGCGAAGGCCGGCGACGCGAACCCGCTCCAGAAGGCCGGCGGCGGCGGCGGCGAGGTGGCGGACTTCACGGGCCAGGCGGTGACGAACGAGACGCCGCCCTCGGTGACGGACGCGGAGGTGAACGGCGCGGCGCTGGAACTGACCTTTGACGCCGCGCTCAGCACGACGGCGACGCCGGATGCGAGCCGGTTCACGGTGTCGGGCATGGCGGCGGGGACGACGGTGTCGTCCATGGAGTTCCGGAGCGGCGACGCGACGAAGCTGGACCTGACGCTGAGCGCGGAGGCGGGGTCCAGCGATACGGACGTCAGGCTGGCCTACGCGGCGGGCGGCGACGCGAACGCGCTTCAGGACGCCGGCGGCCGGAAGGTGAAGGACTTCACGGGCCGGGCGGTGCGTAATCCGGCGAGCGGGGTGCCGAGCTTCCCGCCGGAGGCGCCGACGACGCTGTCGGTGCGGGAGAACAGCGCCGCGGGCACGCTCGTGGGCACGGTGGCGGCGACGGACCCGGGCGGCGACGCGCTGACGTACACGCTGGCGAGCACGGAGAGCGGCGGCACGGACCACCAGTCGTTCGCGATCGGGCGGAACGACGGCCGGATCACGGTGGCGTCGGGCGCGGTGCTCAACTACGAGGCGAAGACGAGCTACGCGGTGACGGTGACGTTTACCGCCATTTGAGGTCCAGCGATGTCCCAAGATGTTCGGGAAGGTTCATATAATCCAGTAATGACAACATGTTACGGG
>VXMQ01000073.1 GCA_009841015.1 Candidatus Palauibacter denitrificans
ACGACGGCGGCGATGGCGCGAAGGCGTATGCCGAGGCGGTCGCCGTGTATCTGGGACTCGCCTTGAGTCGACTCTCAGACATTTGTAACGCCTTGTGCAGGTGGGAGGTAACCAAGACGCAAGTCCGCAACTTGTTTTCTCGCCAAGCGATTCCGATGCTCTGGGACTTCGCCGAAAACAACGTTTTTGGAGGAGCGGCAGGAGACTATTCGACGAGCTTGATGTCGATGGCGAAGGTTGTCGACCAGACCATCGTCTGCGACGGAGCCGGAACGGCAGACCAGGTCGATGCCCAGACGCAAGCCATCAGTTGTGACAAGGTTATTTCCACCGACCCTCCGTACTACGACAACGTTGGCTACGCCGATCTATCTGATTTCTTCTACATTTGGTTGCGGCGGACCATAAAGCCAGTTTTTCCTGACTTATTCGCCACCCTGGCCGTGCCTAAGTCGGAAGAACTCGTAGCTACGCCCTATCGGCACGGGACAAAGAATAGTGCGGAGACGTTCTTCCTCGAAGGCATGACTCGCGCGCTACGTCGACTTGCGGTGCAGGCACATCCGGGCTTTCCCATCACGGTCTACTACGCCTTCAAGCAATCCGAGACGAGACGCGATGCGGGTACGACGAGCACTGGCTGGGAGACGTTCCTGGAAGCCGTTATCGGATCCGGGTTTTCCGTCACCGGTACGTGGCCGATCCGAACCGAACTCGCTAATCGGATGATAAGCAGAGGAACGAACGCGTTGGCCTCCAGTATCGTTTTGGTCTGCCGACGCCGGCGAGCCGACGCGCCTCTCGCTACCCGCCGCGAGTTCCTTACGGCTCTCCGGTCCGAGCTTCCACAGGCACTCCACCTGCTCCAATCCGGCAACATCGCGCCCGTCGACCTCGCGCAGGCGGCCATCGGCCCTGGGATGGCCATATACACCCGGTACGTGTGGTTCTGGATTGGCATCGTCAAGCCTGCGAGCGCAAACCTTAGCGGCGGTACGTATGGCAACGCGTCCGGTTGGATGAAAGCAGCGTGAAGCCGAAACGAGCCGACGAGCTGCGGCGCGAACGACCGGCGGTTCCGGTCCCGTGAAGCTCGAAGATCTTAGGCCGCATGCCCGTGTTGATGGCCTCCATCCCGACGGACCCGTCACCGTGGTCGGCACGAAGTGGCTGGGGTCGCAAGCGGTAGACGTTCGATACGAGACTGCGTCGGGTGAAGAAGTCACCGAGGTTCTGTACCGGACCGACGAATCCAGACTCCTCGCCGCCGGTCAAGCGCGTCCGTGGACCTTCGACGCTGACGGTGCGCTCTTTCGTCTGGTCTCGGAAGCCCAGCGAATCCGGCTCGCGTACCTCTTCGATCCCCTGCTCGCGGTCCACACGTCGCTCGTGGAACCGCTGCCCCACCAGATCACGGCCGTCTACGAGTCCATGTTGCCCCGGCAACCCCTCCGTTTCCTCCTCGCCGACGATCCCGGCAGCGGCAAGACGATCATGGCGGGTCTGCTAATGAAGGAGCTGATCGCGCGCGGCGACCTCCAACGTTGCCTGGTCGTGTGTCCCGGTGCTCTCGCCGAGCAGTGGCAGGATGAGCTGTACCAGCGCTTCCAGCTTCCGTTCACCGTGTATTCGAGCGAGAAGCTTGTGGCGGAGCAGCCGGACAACTGGTTCCGGAAGAACGACTTCGTGATCGCCCGCCTCGACATGCTGTCGCGGAACGAGGAAGTCCATGAACTGCTCAAGGCCGCGGATTGCAGCTGGGACCTCGTGGTGTGCGACGAGGCCCACAAGATGTCCGCCACGTACTTCGGTCGGAAGGTGAGGTACACGAAGCGGTATCGGCTCGGACAGTTGCTCGGCCGTGTCACTCGGCACTTCCTGCTCATGACGGCCACGCCGCACAACGGCAAGGAGGACGATTTCCAGCTGTTCATGGCCCTCCTGGACGGCGACCGCTTCGAAGGTCGCTTTCGCGCGGGCGTGCATCGCGCAGATCCCTCGGACTTGATGCGCCGGATGGTGAAGGAGAGGCTCCTCAAGTTCGACGGTACACCCCTTTTCCCGATCCGCAGGGCCTATACCGTCCCCTACAAGCTCTCACCGGCAGAGGCTTCTCTGTACGACGCGGTCACGCACTACGTCCAGCAGGAGTTCAACCGGGCCGAAACGTTGGAGGGCAAGAAGAGGACGACCGTGGGTTTCGCGCTGACGATGCTGCAGCGTCGTCTCGCCTCTTCGCCCGAAGCGATCTACCGGTCCCTGCGCAGGCGGCGCGCGCGGCTTGAAGGCCGGCTCGACGAGTTGAACGAGCTTCTTCGAAACCCGACGGCCCCGTCGTCGCTCATTTTCGGCGGCCCCGAGCTGGATCTCGAAGACCTGGAGGATCTGGAAGACGCTCCCGAGGACGAAGCCGAGGCCATTGGGGTCGAAGTGCTCGACCAGGCGACGGCCGCTCGTTCTAGCGCCGAGCTTGAGGCGGAGATCGACACGCTGAAGGGCCTCGAACGCCTGGCCCGAGAAGTGCTGGACCGGAGTGACGACACGAAGTGGCGCGAGTTGGCCGGCCTCTTGGGCAACATCTTCACGCCGACCGCGCTGACCGGCCGGGTCAGAGAGCCCGCGGCCCGGTACGGCGCCGGCCAAGTTTCACTCCCGCAGCCTTCGCCGAGCCAGAAGCTCGTCATCTTCACGGAGCATAGAGACACGCTCACCTACCTCCATGACCGAATCACAACCTTGATCGGGCGTCCGGAGGCCGTTGTCGTGATCCACGGAGGACTGAACCGGCGTGACCGGCTCAAGGCGCAGGAGGCGTTCCGTCACGACCCCGACGTAAGGGTGCTGCTAGCCACCGATGCAGCAGGCGAGGGGATCAACCTTCAGCGTGCCCACCTGATGGTCAACTACGATCTCCCCTGGAATCCAAACCGCCTCGAGCAGCGATTTGGGCGCATCCACCGGATCGGACAAACCGAAGTATGCCACCTCTGGAACCTCCTCGCGGAGGATACGCGAGAGGGAAAGGTCTACCAGACGCTCCTCGACAAGCTTGAAACCGAGCGGCAAGCCCTGGGTGGCCAAGTGTTCGACGTGCTCGGTCAGGTGCAGTTCGAGGGCCAGCCCCTCAGGGATCTGCTCCTGAAGGCCATCCGATTCGGGGAGCAGCCGGAGGTCCGCGCTCATCTCACCACGGTCGTTGACGAAGCCCTCGACCGGGACAGGCTGCGCGGGCTCATGCACCAGCACGCGCTCGCCCAGGACGCGATGGACACGAGCCGTCTGCACGAGGTTCGCGAAGAGATGGAGCGCGCGGAGGCGCGAAGACTTCAGCCCCACTTCATCGAGTCGTTCTTCCTGGAGGCGTTCAAGAGCCTCGGCGGATCAGTCAGACAACGTGAGCCCCGCCGTTATCAGATCTCTCGCGTGCCGGGGGCGGTGCGCAGCCGCGCCAGCGAAATCGGGACGCGCGAGCCGGTGCACTCGCGCTACGAGCGCATCGTTTTCGACAAATCACTGGTGGCCCCGCGTGGAACACCGCGCGCGGCTTTTGTCTGTCCGGGACATCCACTCCTCGACGCCGTACTCGATCTCACGCTCGAGCGAAACCGCACACTTCTGAGGCGTGGCGCCGTGCTCGTCGACGACCGGGACGAAGGCGTCGAGGCGCACGTGCTGCTTTATGTTGAGCACACCATCCACGACGGTCGTCCGGCAGGCGAACACGACGGGCGAACGATCTCGAAGCGGATGATCTTCCTGGACTTCGGCCCGGACGGCCCGCGCGGACACCTTCAATACGCACCCTACCTCGATTTTCGACCGCTCGCTCCGGACGAGCCTCATCCCCATGAGATCCTGAGCCGTCCCGAGTTCGCATGGATTGACGAGGGCCTGGCAGGTGAGGCCGAGGCGTACGCAGCCGAGCACGTGGCGCCGGAGCATCTGGCGGAGGTCCGTGACGCCAGAATGGCGGCCCTCAACAAGACCGAGGCGGCCGTGAAGGATCGGCTCACCAAGGAGATCTCCTATTGGGACCACCGCGCCGAAGATCTGAAACTCCGAGAAAAGGCCGGGCAGACCAACGTTCATCTGAACTCCCGTGAGGCCGCCAAGAGAGCTGACCAACTGCACGCCAGGCTTTCGCAACGGCTTGAGGAACTTGCTCTCGAGCGACGCATTTCAGCGGCGAAGTCTACATTGCTGGGGGGTTGTTTGGTCGTGCCGCGAGGGCTGCTGGACAAGATGGGCGGCCACACGAAAGAGCCACCTGTAGCACCGTCAGACACTCAAGCCATCGCGGCTCGAGCCCGACGCATCGTCATGGGTGTGGAGCGCGACCTGGGCTTCGAGCCCACCGATAGAGAGTTTGAGAAACGGGGTTACGACATCGAAAGCCGCGTCCCCGATACCGGTCGGCTTCGGTTTATCGAGGTGAAGGGTCGCGTCGAGGGGGCTCCAACCATCACGGTCACCTTCAACGAGATCGTGACTTCGTTGAACAAGTCCGAAGACTACATCCTCGCGATCGTCGAGTTCCTCGAGAATGGAGGACACCGAGTGCACTATCTCCGGCGGCCGTTCCAGAGGACACCAGACTTCGACGTCACCGACGTCAGGTATAATTTCGCCGCGCTACTCCGACGGGCCGGTGAGCCATCCTGACTCGTCAGTGCGGCGTATCAGGAGCAACCAACCGGAACCCGATCATCCTCGAATAGATCAGGAGATCACAAGACATGGCGTTCCAGACCCCCGTTACGATCCACAAGGCGCTTACATCGATCCAGACCGGGAAGTACGTGTTGCCGGCGATCCAGCGCGAGTTCGTGTGGCGTCCCGGACAGATTGCACGCCTCTTCGACAGCCTCATGCGCGGCTACCCGATAGGCTCGTTCCTGTTCTGGAAGGTTAGTCATGAGAGCATCCGTGAGTACCGGTTCTACGACTTCATGCTCAACTTCCATCAGAAGAACAACCCTCACTGTTCGCCGCTCGGCCATATCACGCAGGACGAAATCACGGCCGTCCTGGATGGCCAGCAGCGGTTGACCGCCCTGAACATCGGCCTGCGGGGCAGCTACGCCTACAAGCTGCCGCATAAGTGGTGGAGGAGTCCGGACGCGTTTCCCAGACGGCATCTGTACCTAAACATCCTCGACGATGCAGAGGAGAACGACGCAGGGATGCGCCACGACTTCCGCTTCCTTAGGGAAGAGGACGCCCGAAAGCGGGATGAGAAGCGCTACTGGTACCGCGTCGGCAAGATCCTGGGCGCCGAGGATGCGGCAGACCTTTACGAGTTCCTCCTTGACAAGGAACTGACCGGTGAACGTCGTCCGTTCAGAGTCCTCAATAAGCTGCATGCCGTCGTGCACAAGGAGCCCGTGGTAGCGTACTACGAAGAGGAGAACCAGGATCTCGATAAGGTCCTGGACATCTTCATCCGTACCAACAGTGGCGGCACGACACTGAGTTATTCGGACATGCTGATGAGCATGGCGACGGCTCAGTGGGAAATGGACGCCCGCGAGGCGATTCACGGGACCGTTGACGAGATCAACGCTATCGGCGAAGGCTTCGGCTTCTCCCACGATTTCTTGCTGAAGGCCGGTCTGATGCTCGCCGGCATCAAGAGCGTGCGGTTCAAGGTCACGAACTTCAACCAGACGAACATGAAGCAGCTTGAGAAGCAGTGGGATGACATCACTCGCGCGATCCGCGTTACCGTGGAGCTGGTGTCGGGCTTTGGGTTTTCGCGTGGCAGTCTCAGTGCACACAACGCCGTCCTACCGATCGCGCACTATCTGCATCGTCGAGGTACGCCTACTGGATTCCTTGCCTCAGTCGCGCATCGTGAGGATCGGAACGCGATCCAGAACTGGCTGACCCGTTCGCTGCTCAAGCGGGGCATCTGGGGTAGCGGCTTGGACTCGCTCCTCACGGCGCTCAGAGACGCCATCGACTTGCACGGCGAGGGGGCGTTTCCAGCGGCAAGATTGGAAGAGGCGATGCGGAAGCGAGGTAAAGGCCTGAAGTTCGAGGAGGAGGAGCTCCAGGACCTCGTGGAATCGAACGATCGTACGTTTGCGTTGCTGTCCCTCTTGTACCCGCTCCACAACTTCAGAACCGACCGGTTTGACATCGACCACGTGTTCCCGAAGAGCCGGTTCACCTCCGCACAATTGCGGAAGGCCCACGTGCCCGAGCACGACATACCTGCCTTTCGGGATCGCGCCAACCGTCTGCCGAATCTGCAACTGCTCGATCCCGAAACGAACCGACGGAAGAGCGATAGGCCTCCGCACGCGTGGCTTAGCGAGGACTTCGATGCTCCGGCGGCCGAGGAGCACATGAGGCGGCATGACCTTGGCGACGTACCTGCCGACATGAGAGATTTCCCCGCATTTTATGAAGCGCGGCGCGACCAGCTTCTGGGCAAACTGCGGCAGCTACTTTGAGCGGAGTCTGCTATCCGCCGTTTGGAGCAGAGATCGGATAGAACCGTGTGGCTATGTCCTCGGCCCGGCGCTCCACCATGGCGTCGTAGACCAGCTTCGGTTTTGCCACAAGCCGAACGCACAATCTTCGCGTCGCGCCGTACTCCTCGAGGCGGTAGAGAAACTCGTCTCCGAAATCGATGTAGACGGGGGAATTTGCATCAAGCCAAGTGCGCCGTGGCCGCGTCCAATAGAACTGGTGGTGGCCCGTGTAGCTAGCTTGGACCTGAGCTTCGAGTTCAGGTGACGTTCCGTGGATCTGAACCATCGCGCCGGGCGGCATCACGGTGTCGATATTCGCCTTGGTGAGCCCCGGGTAGTCTCTCGCGGCTTCCGAAATAAGCCAGAAAGCGTGAGGAGGTCGGTCGTAGTTGCGGGGGAAGGAACGATACCTATTCCTGACGTATGGGCCCCAGACGATGTCTTCGAATCCGCTGGATTCTGGATCGGGCAGCATCCACCCAAGTTCGAAGCTCTTCCGGAAGGGCCTGCCGTCCAGGATCCAGATCAGGTTACCATAGAAGCGCTCCCGCGCTTCGCGTTCCTCATCGGACAGCGCCGAGTGCTGCACTTCGATAACGATCCCTGTCGGGGTCTTGATGTCGGCCCGGTGGATTTCGCCGTCAGGTGCCGTGTGCGAAACCTCTCGGCACTCCTCAGGGAAGTGGCTCTTCCATTCGCGGTGCCAGTCCGTCTCGTTCTCCCACCACGGATCGCAGTTACTGCGTGCCTTGTGGGCCCAGTGATGGATCACACGCGGCCCACACTTCGCGACCATCGGGGCGCCGCACCCGGGGCAGATGGCTGCAAGACCCCTTCGGGCTTTGGCTTTTCGGCCATTCACAAGAGCGTACTTCAAGATCGGCGTACGAGGCTAAACGGCCCGTTCGGCATCCAATCCGTCACCGTCCATTGGGGGGCGTGCTCCGGGCAGAAGTCAAAAAACTCCACCTCACCGAGCCCGTTTGCAGGTATCACGCGCACGTCTGTCCGCCAGCCACACTCCCACTTCAGCTCTCTCTGCGAGCGCAAAAGAAGTGCCACGTACGGGGACGTGCTTCCACACTTCTTGCAGCAAAGCAGCTGCTTTCTCACTCGGTCCCCACCTCTAGGCCTCGTCTCGATGCCTCGTACACCGTGAAACGCAGGCAGACGACGTGTCTGTGGCACACGCGTCGTCCTACACAAACTCGTGCGACGCTCATCGGTCCTCCGGGGGCGGAATCACGCGGGTGAGGTAGTCTGCGAGTGCCGCGTCCGGGGCTTCGGCACGCCCTTCCTCGGGGGATGGCGGATAGCCGGACAGAGTTCGGGCCGGGAGGGGTACGACGCGGTCGCCGGTGGCGGTGTTGAGGTCGCCGTCCTTCACCCAGCCGTCGGAGTAGATGAGGAAGGTCCGCTTCCAGCCCTCCGGCAGCGCGGGGAATGCCTCGGCGTCGAAGCGGAGGGTGATCTCGTCGCCGGCGTTCTGGATCACGTAGCGGTCGTCGCCCTCGGACACGAGGTCGGTCACGTCGCCGAAGCGGGTGTAGAGGCCGAACAGGTCGTGCCAGCGGGGCTCGACCGTGACGGAATCGTAGTCGAACCAGTGCGGGCCGTAGCGGCCGCCCTTCCTGAACTCGCGCGCGAAACCGCGATAGTGGATGTCCGCGCTCCGGGGCGCCAGCGACGTCACGCGCGCCTCGGCCGCACCCGGGTGGGCGGGGCCGGTCGTGAAGAAGGCCTCGTCCCAGTAGACCATGAGGTTCGTGCGGATTCGCACTCTTCGGTCGTCCGTCGGGAAGAGACCGCGCAGGTCGGCGACGACCGTCTTGTCCTTGCCCGACGGGAAGCTCAGGCCGGGGATGGCGGGCTGCCACTCGCCGCCGGGGCCCATCACGTCGAGTTCCGGGAAGTGCGGCGCGAGAGCGTCCGACTGGCCCATCGCCACGTTGATGCTCGCGTCCGTGGGGAAGATCCAACCCGTGAGGAAGAGGGTGACATCGCCGGACGCGGCCGCGGGGCCGAGGTCAAGGATGAGTTCGTGCGGCTCGGCGATCCCCTGGAAGCGGCCGGGCCGGAACGACGAGACGTAGCGGAAGTCGCGTTCGGCGAGCGCCTCCCGGTGATCCCGTCCGTTCTCGTCCGTGGCCGATACCGGGGCGTGCCGCTCGCCCACCCGCCACAGTTCGAGGTCGATGGGCGCCGGGGGGATGAAGGCCTCGTTCACGTACACGTCGATCTCGGAGGGGTGGTCGACGGCGACGAGGTTCACCCCGTCCACGTAGATCGTCTCCCACAGTTCCTCGGTGATCTGCATCACGTACTCGCCGTCCAGCGGCTGGAGCACGCCGTCAGGGAGACGCCGGTACTCCTGCGAGGGGAAGGCGGGGGCGTAGGCGCGCTGGCCGCCGCCGAGGATGCCGAGGGGCATGCCGAGTGCGCTCTTCCACATCATGTCGCCGACGAACTCGAACCCGTCCCCGTCCCACACGTAGAGCATGGGGCAGGAGCCCTTGAGCGTCTGCTCCTCGACGAGATCCTGGTCCGTGCCCGGGAAGTAGAGGTCCTGCGGGACGCCGTTCGGCCAGTAGACGCGGACGACATCGGCCTTCAGGCGGCCGTCGAGCCCGATGAGAGTCGTCGGATCCGTGACGGTGTGGACCTGGAAGAGATCCCCGGCCCGCACCTCGACGCGCGCGCCGATCCCGAAGCGGTTGTTCTTGCGGCTGCCCTCGCCCAGCCCCGCGAGATCGAGTCGGAAGTAGTGGTTCGCGTTGCCGCCGTCGTTGCGCAGGAGACGCGGGTTCCCGTCCGCTCCGAGGACGAGGAGGTCGGCGTCGCCGTCCTCGTTGTAGTCGAACGAACGAACGGAGCGAAGCGCGAAGGGGAGATCCGGGAGGAAGTCGTCGGCCGCCGCGAGGCGCCCTTCCCCTTCGTTGCGGAAGAGCCGCAGACCGGAGCCGGCCGCCGTGCCCGGCGCGGCGGCGGAGGCCGGGGGCGTGCCGGCGACGGCGAGGTCCAGCCGGCCGTCGTTGTCGAAGTCGATGAAGAGCAGGTCGCGCGGGGCGAGGCCGTTCAGCGGCACAGTGGCGGCGAGCGTGAAGGCGTCGGAGGGGGAGCCGTGCAGCAGGCGGACGCGGTCGGCGCCGGCGGCCGCGATGTCGAGCCAGCCGTCTCCGTTCACGTCGCCGATCGCCACGGCCTGCGCGGGCTCGGACGCCGCATCCGAGAGGCGCTCCGTCCGCTCGGCGAAGGTGGCCGCGCGCTCGTTGTCCAGGAGGCGGAGGCCGCCGTCGCCTTCCGCGAGCACGATGTCGAGGTCGCGGTCGTCGTCGAGGTCGCCGAAGGCCGCGCCACGCGTGTCGGCGTCCGCCGGGCCTGCGAGGCCGAAGTCCGCCGCCATCTCGGCGAAGGTGAGGTCGCCGTTGTTGCGGAAGAGGCGGTTCGCGCCCGTGTGCGGCTCGAACACGTCGAGATCTCCGTCCTGGTCCAGGTCCGCCGCGAACACCCCGTTGGCCGCGGAGGTCGACGCACCGGCCGCACCCGCCGCCGGAGGGAGGGCGATCTCCCGAAAACCGCCGGCCGGGTCGTTGCGGTACGCGCGCGGCGCGCTCCCGGCGAACCAGGCGTCGAGGCGGCGGTCGTCGTCGAGGTCGACCCAGATCGCCGCCGCGGCGTCGCCGGCGTCGATGGCGCCGACCTCGTCGGCGGCGTCCACGTAGCGGCCGAGGTCGACGCGCAGGGCGCGCCCTTCCCCGCCCCGGCTCCACAGCAGGTCCTCGTCGCCGTCCCCGTCGAAGTCGCCGATCGCCGTCGAAGCGGCCACCGGGGCCTCTGCCGCAGCGCCGGCCTCGGACGAGGGCGCGAGCGCCGCGAGCCCGGCCAGGTCGGACGCCTCGGTGTAGCGCAGTGCGGCAAGCACGGCTTCCGGCTCCTGGACGCGGAGGGTGACGAGGAAGCTGAAATCGAGTTGCGCGACGCCCGCGAGGGGGCCGCCCGGTTGTCTCAGCTCTTCGAGGCTCGCCTGGTAGGGCGAGGTGACCTCGAATGCGGCGCGGAAGTCGGCGAGCTGGCCGATCGCCGTCGATGCGTCACCGTCCAGGAGGGCATCTTCGGCGGCCTCGAAGGCCGCGCGCGGCCCGGGGCGGAAGTCCGGGGCGACCTGTCGCAGACTCTCCATCGTGCCGAGGGCGGCGTCGAGTTCGCCGCGCGCGAGTTGCGCATCGGCGAGCGCGGCGAGGGCGGCCAGGTTGCCCGGCGCGGCCGCCGCCAGGCGCGCCAACACGTCCGCGCGGGCGTCCGAGTCCGGGCCCGCCGCCCGGGCCTCCACCTCCGCCAGCCCCCACAGGCTGCGCGCGTGGCCCGGGTCCGCCGCAAGCGTCTCGTCCAGCAGCGCTCGCGCCTCCCCGAAATCGCCCGTCTCGGTCCGCAGCGTCGCGAGCGCCAGCGTCAGCTCCGGATCGTCCGGCGCCCGCTCCCGGGCCTCGATGAGGTTTTCCTCGGCCGTCTCGTAGTCCGCCGCCTTGAGCGCCGTGAGGCCGAGTCCCGCGTACCCTGCGGCCTCCGCCGGCGCCATCTCGACGAGGCGCTGGTAGTCGATCCGCGCGTCCTCCAGGCGGTCCTGCTGAAGCGCCGCGTCCGCCGTCCCGCGCGTCGCGAGGATCTCCGCCAGAGACGCCTCCGGCACCGGCGCCCCCGCCTCCCCGCAGCCAACGATCAGCGCGAGGAAGGTCAACCCGCGAACTCGGATCGGGGCACCGCCCCGGCTAGACCGCTTCGGTTCCGTCAACGCACACTCCTCCCGTCCATGGAATTACGCGAACCGCCCCGCCGCTTCGAGCCCCGCCGGAAAGCCCGATACCGCCCTAACTCACCGGCCGCACCGTCTTCTTGAGCACGAAGAGCCCCTCGCGCATGCTCGTGACGATAATGGTGCCGCTCTCGAAGAACGGATACGTGCTCC
>VXMQ01000039.1 GCA_009841015.1 Candidatus Palauibacter denitrificans
CGGGCATCTCGGACATCACCGCCGCGGGACTGATCGTCCACTTGCCGGAACTGGGCATGCTCACCCGGTCGGGAGCCGCCAGCCTCGCCGGACTCGCCCCGGTCACCCGGGAGTCCGGAAACTGGAAGGGACGGAGCTTCATCCAGGGCGGCAGGCACCGGGTCCGCAGAATGCTCTACATGCCCGCGGTGGTCGCGGTCCATCACAATCCCGACCTCAAGCGGAAGTACGAGGCGCTCCTCGCCAACGGGAAGCCGCGCAAGGTCGCCCTGACGGCCGTGATGCGGAAGCTCCTCGTCCTCGCCAACGCCCTGGTGCAGCAGGACCGCACTTGGACGGCGCAGCCGCCGCGCGAGTACTCCTGCCCTGCCTTCCCGACGCGCAGCCCGGCGGGGAGCGTTCACGGATGATCGAACCGGGCAGGAACGGGCGCCGAAGCGGAAGCGTCGCAAAGGGGCGCTGCGAGACAGGTTGCTCCGCGAAAAACGGGCGTCCGCTTGTGAGATGGATACTAAACCGAAATAGCGGCGTCCGAAGCCCGCGGGCCGTGCCCGCTCAGATTCGAACTTGGCCGCGTCGACTGGTCCTTAAGGATTCGGTAGCGGCCCTGCCAGCGGCTCACCGGAGCGGAGCGTAGGCGACTCAAACGCTCCCAGTCGCCTACAGGTCGCGCCTGCGCATGTTCAGGAGCGAAAGCCCGAGAAAGAACGCGGTGTAGGCCAACGCCGCGACGGCGAGCATTTCGACATCGAGGAACTCCAAAGGCGCGAGACCCGCCTCCGCCCGCTCCGCGTTCACTTCGGCCAGCACGTCAGGATAGTGGACCAAGTCGTCCCCGAGATCCTCGACCACGTTGAACGGAAGGAACTCCGCCACGTTGCGTAGCGACTCGCGTCCCGTTCCCAGCATCAGCATGGCGACACCCTCTTCGACGAAGAGGTACAAGAACAGGATGCCCAACGAGGCTCCCGAGGAGCGGAGATGCACCGAGAGCATCAGCCCCGCGCTCCCGAAGAGCAGCATGCCAAGCACGAGACCGCTAATGTATCCGAAATCGCTCGCCCGGATGAAACCGGGACCGCCCTCGCCGGGGCTGAGCATCGTACCGCCGACGCCGATCAGGACCGGCGCTGACGTGAAGAGCAGGACGAGTCCGGCGAGCAACATGACCTTCCCTGCGTAGAACCGTTCCTTGCTGAGCCCGTCGATCACGTTCTGGCGGGCAGTGCGCCACGAGAACTCTTGCGCCACGAGAAGGATCATCAGGGCGGCGATGAAGAGCGGTCCGATTCCGGCGGTACCTAGAACGACCGGCCAGCTCTCCGGCAGAGCGAAGACCGCGTTCGGATTGCTGTGGGCGCCACGGACCCTCTCGATGACGGGCAGCGAGGTGAACGCGGTGAACGCGGCAACGGCCACCCAGAAGGCCCGCCGCCTGACCGCCTTGAGCCATTCGATTCGCAGCAGTACGCGAAGGATCTTCAAGATACGATCTCCGTCATCGAATCCACCGCACCCTGGGTGACGTCGATGAAGACCTCCTCCAAGCTCGGCCGGTACGGCGCAAGATGGGACAGGTAGATCCCATTTCCCGCCAAATAGCGTGTCACGCTCGCCAAGTCGCCCGAGTCCAGCGTAGCGACGAGCCCGTCGTCGGTACGGCGCACCGATGTCGCGTCCGGATAGGCTTCCATCGAGTCCGCCAAGGCTTCGGTGTCGTCCGCGCGAAGCAGCACCGCGCTCCCTTCGCCCACCACGTCCGCCACCGCACCCCAGGTGACGATCCGCCCCTTCCGAATGATGGCGACATGGGAACAGGTGCGCTCGACTTCGGCGAGCAGGTGGCTCGACAGAAAGATCGTCTTGCCGCGGTCCGCGAGGATGTGGATGATCTCGCGGATTTCCCGGATTCCCTGCGGGTCGAGCCCGTTGGCCGGTTCGTCCAAGACGATCAGTTCGGGGTCGTTCAGCATGGTGGCCGCGAGCGCCAGCCGCTGCTTCATGCCGAGCGAGTAGGTCTTGAAGCGGTGCTTCGCGCGGTTGGACAAGCCGACGAGATCCAAGCACTCCCCAATGCGGGGCTGGCCCACTCCCTTCACCGCTGCGGCGACGCGCAGGTTGTCGCGGCCGCTCATGTACGGGTAGAAGTTGGGCGTCTCCAGCGTGGCGCCGACGCGGGCGCGCGCGCCGAAGAGGCCCTTGGGGCCGGAAGCGCCGAACAATTTGAAGCTGCCGTCCGTCGGCTTGATGGTGCCCACGAGCATCCCGATGGTGGTCGTCTTTCCGCTTCCGTTGGGACCGAGGAAGCCGAACACCTGGCCCTGTTCGACGGCGAAGGAGATCCGGTCCACGGCCAGCACCGACTTCGCGGGCCGCGAGCCGTAGCGCTTGGTCAGGTCGAGGGTCTGGATCGCGTGCATACCACAAGCATTCGGTCGGCTCATCCGTTCGAAGGGCAGGCGGAGATTCGTCGTTCGCCTTCGTCGTTGGACTGGCTGGGGTTGTCGTCTGGTAGGCAGCCCGTCGGACTGAAGGAAGATCGAGGCGGAAGCGCGTCAAGGCAACACTCGCGGACCTCCAATCTCGGCTTGAGGGGAATTTCCCGCCAATGGTGCTGCGGGTTTCTCCCGTCAAAACTTCAGGGATTTTCCTCTAGGACCGGCTCCATTCGCTACCGATACTGAAGGTGCAGGCTGGGACAACCCATTCCACAACCCAAAGGAGGAAGGAAATGAAGAGGACACGCACTTGGATCGCGACGGCGTTCGCGACCAACCTGCTCCTGCTCCCGCTGCTCTTGGCCACGCCCGGCCAGGTGAAGGCCAACGGGACCAGCGCTGGGTGGTTCGACTGCTGCAAGGAGTCGGTTGAGGAGGAGGACTTCTGCTGCGACAACTGCTGCTGGTTGACTGACAACTGCAACAGTTCGAGCGACTGCCAGCCAGGGTAGTGAAGACCCCTCGCCTTCCCCCGATGCTCAGGGGCGGTCAGGTGCCGCCCCTGAGCATCGGGCCTGCTCGGCTGGCCAGAATTCAGCGCAGGCAAGCCGCAGTCGGAACCAGTCTGCGACCGCTCCCATCAGCTCCGGAGGTGCTCCGATGAAACCCAAGATCATTGTCTCTCTGCTCGTTTTCTGCGCGTTTGCTCAGGTCGCCGCACTGGTGAACCGCAGCCGGACGGCAGGTCCTACGGCACCGGGAGTCGTGCCCTATCTGTTGGGCGACACGGTGGTTCGGCTGGACGGCTTCAAGGTTGACGGAAGCGCGGAAACCCTCGCGCTTTCGACACCGACCGGAGCCGCAACGGTCGTCTACGCCTTCAGTTCCGAGTGCGCGCATTGCGAGACGGTCGCTCCCGATTGGGCTTCCCATTTCGGGCAGCAGACCCGCGAGGGCATTCGACGTGTCGCCATCACCCGGGATCGTCCCGATCTGGCGGCGAGCTACGCTGAACGCTTCGGCTGGAATGTCCCGATTCTAAGCATGCCGGACATGACCGCTACGGATCGGCGATCCTTCCTCCTTTCCCGTACGCCGTGGCTATACGTCTTCGATCATGACGGCACGCTTCAGTTCCAAGGCCACGGAAGCGCGCTCGATCAAATGGGTGAGATCGCGGCGAGTCTCGCTCATCCAACCACCGACGCCCAAGAAGCCCCTGCAAGCGAAACCGGAGGATCATGATGGCCGGCCAAACGAGTTTCCAGAACCAGATACCATTCCTGAGTGTCGCGCTGGCGGTCCTAGTCGCGGGTTGCGCCGATGCCCGCAGCGCCGCTCCGAAGATGATCGGCATCGACTCCGACCAGGTGAGGTGGCAGTCCCCGGCGGGCGCGTTCTGGGGGATAGCGGATGTGCTGGAGAAGGACGACGCGATCTGGGTGCTTTCCCCCGTCGAGCCCTTCATCCATGGCCTGCGTTCCGGCACCGAGATGACCGCCTTCGGCAGCGAGGGCGACGGGCCGGGCGAGTTGCGGTCGGCGAGAGCGCTGCTGCCCTTGGGCGAAGTTGGCGAGATTACCATTTGGGACGCCGCGTCACGGCTCTATCGAACGTTTGCCGACGACGGACTGCCAGTCGCTACCAGAGACGCGGGTCAGGTCGGAACGGTGCGCGGAGACATTGATGTCGTGACCTTCGGAGACCCCTTGCGTGTCGCGGCAACGGGCAAGAGCGGCACGGTGAGGGCGCAGTTTCCAAGCGCGGTGATGCGGGCAAGCGACCTGTGGACGGGCGCTCTAGTCCGCTTCGGCCACGGCCCGACCGAACGCATAGTTGATTTCCGGGACTTGCGTGGCGCATCCCATGAGGATGTGAGGAGGAACTTCTTAGTGCCCGTACCCCTTTGGGACGCGTGTCTGGACGGCAGCGTCGTGGTGCTTGATCCGTTGGCTCGGTTTATCTACCGCGTCGACTCGACCTGGGCAGAACGTGATTCGCTCTTCGTGCCTTGGGATGTCCGACCGCTCGGCCGCGACGACCGGATCAACTACATAGCCAGCCAGATGGAGGCCGAGCTAAGGGGGCAATCTGTTGAGTCCGGAGAGAGGGAGACGATTTTAGCCCGTGCCGAGACAGGAAGCAGGGACCAGTTCCCGGAAGCGGTCCCGCTCGCCGTTGACATGAGGTGCTCCGATGGCCGCGTGTGGATACAGGCATACGACGGCGCGGCCCATCCGCTCGGCTTCTCCCGAACGTGGCGCACGGTCGCCTTCGCGAGCAATGCGTCCACCTATTCGGAAGTGATTCTGCCTCCAGCGTTCCAGCTTTTCAGGGTGTCGGACTCCCACTTCTTGGGCGTCGTCACGGACGAGATGGGCTTGCAGCGGGTGGCGACTATTCCGCTCCCGGAATCTCTTCGGTCCCCCAACGAGACATGGGACGGGCGCCGCCCAGCCGCGATAGCTGCGCTGGAAGGACGAGTCACCCTCGGAGTGTCAGCAGACGGTTCCGCACCCGGACACTGACGGATTCGCGGCTTTGCCTTGACTTGGCGGGATCCCTTGACAGCTTCGGACGTTGCGCATCTCGTGAGGGAGCAAGGGCCGACACACGGAGACTCGCTTACACAAGGGATCCCGGTCGACGCGACCGACGGAATGGAGCCGGATCTGCTCAAGCAAAGCGACTACAATGCGGTGTTCGAGGCATCACCGGACGCGATGCTGGTCGTGGACCGGGCGGGGGTGATCCGGGACCTCAACCGGCAGGCCGTCATGATGTTCGGGTGGAGCCGCGAGGAGATCGAGGGCTCTCCGGTGGAACGACTGGTCCCGGCCGCCAGCCGTGACCTGCACCGGGGTCACCGTCGGCGCTACGCGGAGGCCCCGCGCGCCCGCCCGATGGGCCGGGGACTGGAACTCGAAGCCCTCCACAAGGACGGCACGACGATTCCGGTCGAGATCAGTCTGGCTCCCTCGAATCTGGCCGCGGGACGGGGACATGTGATCTGCGCTGTCCGCGACATCTCCGCTTGGCGGCGGATGCGGAAGCTGTCGCGCATGTTGGTCGCGGCGGCCGAGAACGAGCGGAAGCACCTGTCGCACGAACTGCACGACGAGTTCCTGCAAACACTGGTCGCGCTGAAGATCCGGGTGAAGCTGCTCGCCGACGAGCGCGACGACGGCGAGCGCGAGCTGGCGCGTGAGCGGATCGCCGAGGAGATTGCCGACGCCATCGCCGGAGTGAAGCGGATGATCCGCGGCCTACTTCCCCCGATTCTGGAACCCTCGGGTCTGGCTGCTGCGCTGCGCTCGATGTTCCGGGATGTCGAGGAAGTGTACGGGTTCAGGATCGACGGAGAACTGGAGCGGGTGGAGGACGAATTGGACGCGGTGGCGACGCTGGCGCTCTACCGGATCGTGCAGGAGGCCGTGACCAACGCGGTGAAGCACTCGGGAGCGGGTGAAGCCGTGGTGACGCTCCGAACAACGAACGGACGGGTTAGCGCCACCATCTGCGACGAGGGACGCGGTTTCGAGTGGCCGGACGGCGAGGCGATGAACAAGGACGGCCACATCGGCCTGACCGGAATGCACGAGCGGGCCGCGCTCGTCGGCGGAACCCTCACGGTGCGAAGCGCACCCGGCGAGGGGGCGACCATCCGGGCCTCCGTGCCGGTGAGCGAGCCGGACACCGATGGCGCGCCGGGGATTCAGCGTTGACCACGGTGCTGCTGGTCGATGACCACGCTGTCGTGCGGGCCGGGCTCCGGGGGCTGCTCGAAGCCAGCGGTTGGGCCGAGGTCGTGGGCGTGGCCTCGTCGGGAGAGGAGGCGGTCAAGAAGACCCGGTCTCTTGAACCGGATGTCGTGGTCATGGACTTGGCGATGCCCGGAATGGACGGAGTTCAGGCAACCCGGCGCATTGCCGCGCTCGACCTCGGCACCAAGGTGCTGGTTCTCACTATCCACGACGAGGACGGGTTCCTCGTGCCCGCCATGGAGGCGGGAGCGGCGGGCTTTCTGAACAAGTCGGCAGCCGACACCGATCTCTTGGGCGCGTTGGAGGCCGTCGCACGAGGACACTCGTACCTTCCCCGCCGTGCCGCCGCTCTGATCGCACGGCGCAAGGCCATCGAGGCGTCGCGCAACACGAAGGGGATCGAGGCGCTGTCGGAGCGGGAGCGCAGAGCGATTGAGTTGTACGCCAAGGGCTTCTCGGCCCGGGAGGCCGCGAGAGAGATGCTCGTCAGTCCCAAGACCGTCGAGGGCTACATCGCACGCGCCAAGGCCAAGCTGAGCCTCGACAACCGGCGCGACATCGTGCGCTTCGCTCTTGAAAGCGGGTTGCTCCAAGTGGAGGAGTGACGATCTGGACCATCGGATTGAGAGGCAGAGGACCCTGGGCGAAGAAAGCCTGCTGATCCATTCCAACGGCAGGAAACGGAGATCGTGCAGCCCACGTTAGGCCGCTTCGACGATTTCCTTCCGGGATTCAGGCCCTTACCATTCCGCCGAACGGCAACGATAATGGAGGCTTGGGGGTGCGCTGGCCGGTGGAGCGCGAGAGGCTGTGGCGGAAGGCCTGAGGCGGTGGTCGGACGAACCTCAAAGACAGCGGAATCCCCGCTCCCCGGTTCCCGCCGTTCGACCCGGTTTTCCCGCTCGCACGGCACGATCCAGTAAGGTCCAGTACAATGGCAGGAAACGCAGATCGTGCGGCCCTGTAAACAGTTAGCCGATTTCCTGCCCGGATTCGGACCTCAGGTGATTCGCCGGACGGGCGCTGGCTGGCCTGGACCATCGGGCTGCCGCCGGAGGAGCGGGAGCGGCTGGCGGAGAGTGACGAGCCGGTCCGCGAGCAGGCCTCGGTGATGGATCTGGAGACGGGGGAGATCCGCGAGTTCGACGCGGTCTCAGAGGGGCGCTTCGACGCCTCCGGACGGTACCTGGCGCTGCGCGGGTATGCGCCGGACGAGCCGTCGGGGAAGGGCGCCGATCTCCGCATCATCACGCTGGCGACGGGGGAGGAGACTTCCTTCGGGAACGTGAGCGAGATGGCCTGGAGCCCGGGCGGATCCCTGCTGGCGCTCGCCATCGCGACGGGGGCCGATGTGGGCAACGGCGTGCAGGTGTATGACGCCGATGCCGGGATCCTGCGCTCGGCCGACGCGTCAGGTTCCGCCTACCGGAGCCTCCGTTGGCGGGACGATTCGGCGGATCTGGCCGCCCTCCGCTCCCGCGAAGCGGCTTCCGAGGACGGCACGGCCTACGACGTGCTGGCGTGGCGCGGCCTGGACCGCGGGGTCGAGACGATGGTGCTCGGCGCGAATGCGGCCGGCATCCCCGACACGCTCGAGGCCGTCCGGCACCGCGCCCCCGCCTGGTCGGATGACGGCCGCATGATCTCCCTGGGGCTCCGGCCGATCGAGCCGGAAGCGGGCGACGATGCCGACGAAAGCGACGATGCCGACGATGCCGAGCCGGACCTTCCCGGCCTGCAGATCTGGCACACGCGCGATGTTCGCCTCTTCCCGGAGCAGCGGGTCTCGGAGAACCGCGACGGCGCGCGGTCGCTGCTCGCCGTCTGGCACCTCGACGACGACCGCGTGGTCGTCCTCGGGTCCGACCTCATGGCCGGGGCTCAACTCCTGGAAGGCTGGGAGTACGCCCTGGAGGACATCAGCGAGCCCTACCCGTGGGGCGCGATGTTCGGCCGTCCGTACCACGACGTGTGGGCGATCGACGCGGGCACCGGCGAGCGCCGCCGTCTCCTGACCCGCGTGCGCTACGAATGGCCGAGCGCGGGCGGCGACTGGCTGATGTCGTGGGACGGCTCCGCCTACCACAGCCTTCATATCGCCACGGGCGAACGGCACGACATGACGTCGGCTC
Organism: Candidatus Palauibacter denitrificans; assembly: GCA_009841015.1. Lineage (GTDB taxonomy): Bacteria > Gemmatimonadota > Gemmatimonadetes > Palauibacterales > Palauibacteraceae > Palauibacter > Palauibacter denitrificans. The sequence goes on from VXMQ01000039.1 coordinate 8,335, forward strand.
TGGCCGCCGAGTTCGCGGACACCGGCTACGACACGCCCACCGACGTCATCCCCCCGCACGGTTTCGGTCCCGGCGGCTGGCTCGACGGCGACCAGGCCGTCCTGCTCTACGACGAGCAGGACCTCTGGCGCGTGGCGCCCGACGGCTCGGGAGGCGAGCGGCTGACGCGCGGCGCCGAGACGGGGATCGTCCACCGGCTGACCCGCGTGACCGATGACGACGAGCCCGGCATCGACCCGGACTCGCGCCCCTACCTCTCCCTCCACAACGACGGGACGGAGCAGCGCGGCTACGCCCGCTTCACCGACGGCTGGGCCAATGCGAGCGGCGGGAATCCGGCCGAGACCCCTGTGGCAGAGACCCTGATCCTGGAGGACGCGCGCCTGGCCGGCCTCGCCCGCGCCGACAGCGCCGACATCCTGTTCTACCGCGCCGAGCGCTTCGACGACCCGCCCGACTACTTCGTCGCGGGGCCCGACCTCGCCGATCCCGTCCAAGCGACCGCGATCAACCCCTTCATCGACGAGGTGGCGTGGGGCCGGGCGGAACTCGTCGACTTCACGAGCGAGTCGGGCCGCGACCTCCAGTTCGTCCTCCTCCTCCCCGCGAACCACGAGGAGGGCAGTGCGGTCCCCACGATCGTGTACACGTACGAGATCCTCTCGCCGCAGATGCACTTCTTCCGTGTGCCCAGCGAACGCGACTACTACAACTACACGGCCTGGACCCAGCACGGGTACGCGGTGCTGCTGCCGGACATCGTCTACCGGGCGCGGGACCCGGGCGTGAGCGCGCTGGAGTCCGTGCGCGCGGCGGTGGCGAAGGCGGTCGAGATGGGGGTGACGGACCCGGACGCGGTCGGCCTCATCGGGCACTCGTGGGGCGGCTACCAGGCCACCTTCCTGCCCACGCGGACCGACATCTTCGCGGCGTCCGTGGCGGGCGCGCCGCTCACCGACTTCGTGAGCTTCATGGGCCAGTTGCACTGGAACCCGGGCATCGCCGAAGTGAGCCACTGGGAGACCGGCCAGGCCCGCATGGAGGTGCCGTTCTGGGAGGACCCCGAGGCGCACCGGCGGAATTCGCCCATCCACGAGGTGCAGAACATGGAGACGCCGCTGCTGATGGCGTTCGGCGACGAGGACGGCGTGGTCGACTGGGACCAGGGGACCGAGTTCTTCAACTTCGCCCGCCGCGCCGAGAAACAGATGGTGCTCCTGGTCTATGAGGGGGAGGACCACGGGTTCCGGGAGGAGGCGAACCAGAAGGACTACCACCGGCGCATCCTCGAATGGTTCGGGCACTACCTGAAGGGCGAGCCCGCCCCCGCGTGGATCACGGAAGGCGTGGGGCTCGACGCGCTGGAGGAGGAGAAGAAGCGCGTGGCCGGGAAGCCGTGACGCCGTGACGGCCGTGACACCTGCGGGGGCGCGCACCTGCCCGAACTGCGGGCGCGACCGGCCGGAGAGCTTCTGCGCCCACTGCGGCCAGAGCGACCGGGACTACGCCCGCGCCCTCCGCTCCGTGGCCGGCGAGTTCGTGCGGGAGACGTTCGAGGTGGATTCCCGGCTCTTTCGCACGCTGAAGCTGCTCATGTTCCGGCCCGGAAGCCTCACCCGGGAGTTCTCCCGCAACCGCCGCGCCGGCTTCGTGTCGCCGGTCCGGCTCTACATCTTCGCCAGCTTCATCTTCTTCCTCCTGCTGTCGCTGCGGGGAGACTTCCGTAGTGCGGGCGCACTGAACACGACCGAAGAGAATCTCGGGGGCAGGCTGACCGAAGAGCAGCCGGAAGACGCCACGGCCCAGCCCACGACGGAAGAGCGCCTCGAGGCCTTCAGGGCGGGGCTGCCGCCGGAGCAGCAGAGGAAGGCCGACGACATTCTTGCCCGGCCGGCCGGCAATGTCGCAAGGCAGATTTTCGTTGGCATGGGCGGGCGCGCCGGCGCCGGCGTCGCGGAGATGGGGTGGGTCGAGAGATCCCTGCATCTCTCGGGGATCGACATGCTTCACGATCCGTCGGTCGCCCCGCGCCGTCTGATCGCGAACATGCCGGTCGCGATGTTCTTTCTGCTTCCGATCCTCGGGCTCGTGCTCGCAGTCTTCTATTTCCGGAAGAAGCGCTTCTACGTGGAGCACCTGGTCTTCGCCATCCACACTCAGGCTTTCACGTTTCTCATCTACTCGGTCGCGCTGCTGCTCCCCGAATCGGGGCCGGGGAATTGGGTCCGAGTGGGCTGCCTGCTGGTCCCGTACCCCTATTTCGTCATTGCCCTGCGACGCTACTACGAGAACGGCTGGGTACTGACGGTGGCAAAGTCGGTCGGCATGTACCTGCTTTACTCGCTCGCGCTGATTCCCGCCTTCCTGATCTCCCTGTTCGTGACCGGCTAGCGCGGGCAGCTACGCCGGGCCGAGCAGTTCGAGCGCCGCGAGGGCGAGCGCCTGCGTGCACGCGACGAGGTCGTCGATCGCGCAGGACTCGTCCGGCTGGTGGGCTTCCTCGAGGGGGCCGGGGCCGTAGGCGACGCAGTGCTCGATGCCGGCGATGCGAGCGAAGTGCTTCTGGTCGTAGGTGCCGGGGCTCGCCACGAGTTCCGGCGGGTGGCCGATGGCCGTTTCCACCGCGCGGGAGAGGGCGGCCACGAGCGGTGACCCGGGCGGGGCGGAGGTCGGGTGCACGGCCATGCGCTCCTCGATGGTGAACCGGCGGTCCGGGTCGTCGCTCTCCACCGACGCGACGAGGCGCTCGATCTCGGCGCGCACCTCCTCGAAGGACTCCTCGGGGATGAAACGGCGGTCGAAGGTGGCGACGCAGCGGTCCGCCACGCAGGGCGACTGGGTCGCTTCGCCGGCCTGGCCGCCGGTGATCGCGTTGACGTTCAGCGAGGGACGCCGGGAGGGCGCCGGCACGACGGGCAGCGCGGAGAGCCGCACCGCGAGCGTGGGGGCGAGGCGGGTGCGGAAGGCTTCCAGCAGGGCGCCCATGTCGTCGATGGCGCTGCGCCCCAGGTGGCTCATGCTGCCGTGGGCCGCGTGGCCGTGCGCGACGACGTCGAACCAGTAGACGCCCCGGTGCCCCAGGCACACGCGCGCGGGTCCGAAC
>VXMQ01000186.1 GCA_009841015.1 Candidatus Palauibacter denitrificans
TTAGCGACTACTGGAGGCCGGTGCCTACTTCATCTTGTGAGAAATCCGGGCTAGGTCAACTCGGTCGAATTCGATGGTGAAGGCCCGGTCGAGCACCTTGGGGCTGAACATGTACGTCGTTTCGTCCACATTCACGGTACCCGTGAAGAACACGTTGTTTGGCACCCGCAACTGTCGCGGGACCACGGCACCGGATTCCGTCCGCCCTTCCTCGACCTCCTCGCTCTCGTGTAGAGATATGGGTTCCCCGGACTCGAGTGCCGACAGGAAATCCGAAAAATAGTGCTCCACTCGGGCAAGGTTCATTTCGTCGAGCACGACGAAAAAGGGATGCGGGTCCCTGCCTTCCTTCTCCGCCCGTTGCTCCTCAGCCTGCGCCTCCAGCAGAAGCGAGAGGAACGGAGTCGTCGAGTACTCGTTCGAGAGGGGATTGAAGTACCCGAGCAACCCACGGTTATCCACCCAGTCCGGCCGCACCGGGACGACGACGCGGTTGTCAAGTTCCCGCTCGGCGACTTCAGTCTCGGCCAGCCGCAACTTGATCCGATGTTCGTCCGGCGTCTCCCCTTCCTGAAAGCTGATGTAGAACTGATCCCCCGGCTGAACGTTCTCCAGATACCAGTCCCGGAAGTCGTGTGCGCCGGCAAATAGGAGCCACGTCACGTTGCGATTCGGCTCACGGTAGAATCGGAGCTTCGTAAGCCCGCCTGGGTATTCTACTTGGATCATTCGGCTAGCGGACCCTGCCGTGGGAGCCAAGAAGGACTCGACTTCGGCCGCGAACCTCACTGGCAGGACGATCTGACGCCACTTGAAGTGAAATGGCCGAGCCGTCATCCTGACCGCGTCGTCCGGTGCGCTCGACGCATCGAGTTCCTCCGCCGGCTGGTCCCGGATCGTTGCCGGGAAACTGCGAGCCACCGCCATGGCGATCTGCGTCTTCCCCGTGCCCGAGATGCCGGTGAGAATCGCGAACCGCTTGGTCTGCAGGGCAAGGACGTAGTCTGCAACCGTTTCCGTCGGAAAGAGCAGTCCTCTTGCCTTGAGAGATTCGACGAGGTCCCGAAACCGCGGTCGACCGGATCCGGCCGTTTGATCCTGATCGTCAGCCTGCAGGCCATCCGCGCGCGGATCGGTACGGTAGCCCGGGTAAGGCAGCGCGAGCCCGAGTTCGCGGTTCAGGAAATCAATCACTTCGTCGGAGTGCGATTTGTGGTATGCGTTTTTTAGGTGCGTTGAAGCCGTGAGGGCGGCACGGTGAGCGTCCTCCAGAGACTCCCACATGTCAGCGGCCGCCTGCCAGCCCAGCTCGTAACTGTGCGCTCCCGGGATTCTTGGCCTGGCCCACGAGTGGAGTGCCAGATCCTCCAGCGCCTTCCGCACCTCCGCATCCAGTCGGTCGGGCAGGAGGAGTATCCGCACGCGATCCTCATGAAGCCGGATCGCGCAGGCATTACTGACGTTGAGTGCCACGTAGGTACCGCGCGTGTCCTCGGTCGTACCCCAACCGGCGGGGCTTTCCGAGTTCGCCACTTCGATGGATCTAGCGGTCGCACGGAGAATCGCCTTGCCGGCATCGGATGCCGCGTAGTCGTCAAGTAGCGGCGCGGAGGGTGGGTTGGACGTCCCGGTCGCACCCACCAATTCCCGTTCGGGGTATGGCAGCTTGAGTTCGAGTTCATCGCTCAGATAATCGACTATGGCATCGGCCTCAGGATTGTTCTTCGCTCTGGAGGCCTGCCGCTCTTGCTGGAGCGCCGCGTGGTGGGCGTTCGCGATCGACTTCCACAGCTCGCGCGCCGCGGTCAGATTCAACGTGTAGCGAGCTGAACCGGGCGGGTGTGCGGGCTCGTACTTGCCGTCTGAGGCTTCTTCCAGAGCCTTCCGTTCTTCATCTCTCAGCATCTCGGGCAGGAGGAGGATCTGTACTTCGTCGCGTTTGAGCGTGAGCGCATAGATCTTTCCGGTCCTCAGGTTTACGGTCCAGCCTTTGGACGGGCGCCCTGTCGGGACCCACTGCGTTCGCTGGAACGCATGCGCCACCTGAATCGACTCGGCCATCCCTGTCAGAATCACTCTGCCATCGCCGTCCGCCGCGTAGTGCTTCAGGAGTTCGATGCTTTGGGTTTCTTCTTCGGTCATTGCGCAGTCTTGGTTGGGGGTGTGGGATCTGGCGTGAGAACATGCCCGCACGGAGGTAGGTCGTCCACACCCAAAATGAGGGGGGTGGCGAGCGGTGCGGACGCCCGGTAGAGTCTCGCGCATGGATCTGAAGCTGAAGGGGAAGGTCGCGGTCGTCACCGGTGGGAGCCGGGGGATCGGCCTCTACATCGCGCGGGCGCTGGGGGCGGAAGGCGCGCGGCTGGCGCTATGCGCGCGCAACCGCGATCCGCTCGAAGAAGCGGCCGAGTCGCTGCGGGCGGACGGAGTCGCGGATGTCCTCACGGTGGCCTGCGACATCGCCGAGGAGGACGGCGCCCGACAAATCGTGGAGGCGGCGGTCGACCGCTACGGGGCGCTGGACGTGCTCGTGAACAACGTCGGGGGCAACCGGCGCGGGAAGTTCGAGGAGACGAGCGACCGGGACTGGCTGGACATCCTTCAGCTCAACGTGCTGTCGGGCTTTCGGGCCAGCCGGCTGGCGATCCCCCACATGCGGGCGGCGGGCGGCGGGTCGATCGTCTTCGTCTCATCGGTCTTCGGGCGTGAGAAGGGCGGCCCGGGGCTGTCCATCTACAACACGACGAAGACGGCGCTCATCTCGGCCGCGGGGATCATGGCGCTCGAACTCGCCCAGGATGGCATCCGCGTGAACTGCGTCGCGCCCGGCTCCATCCAGTTCCCCGGCGGGAGCTGGGACAAGCGGGTGAAGTCGGACCCGGAAGGGATGCGGAAGTTCGTGGACGCGAACTTGCCGCTCGGACGGTTCGGGCGGGCCGACGAAGTGGCGGACGTCGTGACGTTCCTGGCCTCCGAACGCGCCAGCCTGATCACCGGCGCCTGCATCGCCGTGGACGGCTCACAGGGCCGCTCGCTCGTCTGACGGCCGCCACCTAAAGCCCGGCGTCGCACACTTTCCGGTTGAAGCGACGCCCCCTTGATCCCAAGTTGATCCTTGCCCGGAGGTTGGTGCGGAAACGGCACGCGACCATCGCGTCGCCGCCGCACGGAAACCTCGACGGGAGCCCTGAAGATGGGATTGGACGTGGCCGGAATCATCACCTTGATGCTGACCATCATCAGCGTGGGCGCAGCGGTCGGCGGTCTCACCTACACCGCCATCCGCAAGCTCAGCGGCGAGATGAAGGACTTCCGAGCCGAGTTGGGCGGCGTCCAGGAAGGGCTTCGCGGCGAGATGAAAAGCCTCGAGGAGGGTCTCCGCGGCGAGATAAGAGGCCTCGAAAAGGGTCTCCGCGGCGAGATGAAAGGCCTCGAGGAACGGCTTCGGGGTGAGATGCGCGGTGTGCGCGACGAACTCCGAGCTCAGATATCCAGCGTGCGCGACGAGCTTAGGGGCGAGATACGCGGTGTGCGCGACGAGCTCCGCGACGAGCTTCGGGGCGAAATCGCGGAAGTGCGCACCGAACTCCGCGGGGTCGAGGGTCGGCAGACCGGTCGTGTGACCCGCCTCGAAGACAAGGTGTTCGGAGTCCCATTTCAGGACCCCGCCGCCGGCCCCGCCTGACGCCGCCGCCGGGGATGCGGCGCGGGACTTCGCCATGGGCTGCTAGGCGAAGCGGACGAGTTTCACGTCCAGGTTGCGGGTCGCTTCGGTCGGGGCTTTCCACTGGATGAGGATGGGGCTCTGGTAGGTTCCCCACGGGATCTCGCCGTTTCCATCCCCGTCACGGTCGATCACGGGCAGGCTGATCTCCCGCCTCAGCCCCTGGAAGCGGCGCACCGGGAGCGCCAGCGCCCGGTTCAGCACCCGCGCGATGACGGATTCGTCGACGCCGATCCGTTCCAGGACCCGATTCATGATGTGGACGGCCTCCACCGTGGCGGTGTCGATGACGGGACCGGGAGAGGTTCGCAGCACGGTCGTGCCCATCTTCGCGACGTTGAGCGCTCGTCCCGACAGCCGCAGCGCCTTCCCCGGCAGCCGTAGCGCCTTTCCCGGAAGCGACAGCGGCGTTCGCAGGATCTCCTTGCCCTGATCCGCCATGAACCGCAGGGGGCTGAGGAGCGCGCCGCGAAGGTCGCGCGTCATCAACAGCGGCTCGAACTCGTTGACCGTCAGGCTGGCGTTGGTCTCCTCCGGCGCGAGCGAGACATCGAGCCGGCCGAAGGAGATCCCGTGCTCATCGATCAGGTCCTGCAGCCGATCCACGAAACCGGCCCCCGGCTCCCTGAGGTCGATGGCATCGACGGCGCGCGGCGAGGCTTCGACGCTCAACTGCGTCTGGGCCACGACTTCCTCCGAGCCGTATCCCACGACCGTCGTCCGCCGATTGCGGGTCCCGCCCCGGTGGACGCCATCGAGATCGACGAACCAGACCGGTCGCCCCTCTTCATGGTCGTACGAGGTGGCGCTCTGGAGCCCGGCGCCGATGAACGTCAGGTGCGAGTCCGCGTTCTCCGGCTCCGTCGCCTTCTGCTCCTCGGACAGTTCGGTCCGCAGCTCCAGTTCATCGTGCTCGTATCCCGCGTTGGGCGGGAAGATCTCGTGGAAGACCTTGATGTACTCCCGCAGCCTCTTCCGGTCGTAGTCGAGCCGTTGCGCCAGCCGCTGGTCCAGGTATCCCGCCGTTGTGTGATGGGAGATGTAGAGCGCCTTCGGATACCGGCCGAACTCGGCTCCGAACTCCTCGGCCAGCCTCGCGCGCACGTCGATGAAGTCCGTGCGGGACGCGGGTCTGATCCCGAGTGTGGCCTTGAAGGGCGGATCCGAAGACACGCTTACGACACCTCCTCCAGGACTGCTACGGTCGCCACAGCCATCCGTGGCGATCTTCGATCCGTCCGGTCTGTATGCCGTGGAGTTCCGCCTTGAGCCGCGCCGCGAGGGAGTCGGGGCGCTGCGGAAGCAGAACGTCCGTCCCGTCGAGGCCGAGGCGGTCGATGGGCTGAACCGTGGCGGCCGTGCCCGAGCCGAACGCTTCGTCCAGCGTGCCGGCGGCGTGCGCCTCCAGGAGTTCGTCCACCGAGACGCGGCGCTCCTCGCACGGGATCCCGAAGTCCGCGCACAGCCGGATCAGGGAGTCGCGCGTGACGCCCGGCAGGATCGTCCCTTCGAGCGGGGGAGTGATCGCGGTCCCGTCGATGACGAACCACATGTTCATGACCCCGCACTCCTCGACGTACCGGCCCTCGTGGCCGTCGAGCCAGATCACGTTGTCGTATCCCTGGGCCTGCGCCTGCTGGGAGGCGAGCATCGTCGGCCCGTAGTTGGCCGCGGGCTTGTGGCCGCCGGTGCCGCCGGGAAAGGCCCGCACGAACTTGCGCGTCGTCACGAGGCTGACCGTCTCCGACCCGGTGAAGTAGAGCCCGACGGGCGCCGTCATCAGGACGTACCGGAACGAGCGGCCCGAGATGACGCTGAGCGTCGGATCCGTGCTGAAGTAGCTGGGGCGGATGTAGAGCGCGCCCTGCTCGGCGGTGGGCAGCCAGCCGCGGTCCACGTCGAGCAGTTCCCGCATCGCGTCGAAGAACAGGTCCTTCGGGAGTTCCGGCATCACGAACCGGGTCGCCGTGCGGTTGAACCGCTTCTGGTTCATGTCCGGGCGGAATACCGCGAGGTCGCCCTCCGGGGTCATGTGCGCCTTGAACCCCTCGAACATCGAGACGGCGTACTGAAGCCCCTTCGAACTCGGGTAGATCGGCATCGGGCCGTAGGGCCGGATCTCCGCGTCCGTCCACTCGCCGTCGATGTTGTCAGCCACGAACATGTGGTCCGACCAGATCGAGCCGAAGGGAAGGTTGTCGAAGTCGACGGATTCGAGCCGTGAACGCTCGACGTGTCTGAGGGGAAATCTCGTGGTGATCGTCGCCATTATCTCTTGCCTCTAGTCAGTCGTCGGTAACTGGTCGTCGTCGGCTTGCCCACAGATTCCGCGTCATGCCGTTGGCGGAGTCCGGGATGGGCAGGATTCGACAGCCTAACGCGCACTGTCCCGCCCTGCCAACCGGTGGCGTCCCCGCCGGAGCGGGCGGCTACTCGCGAGCCGAGCAAGCTGTTAGTCTCAATTTACGCAAGCTCTGCTGAAACGAGGAGGTTCCCTCATGTTCCGCGCCCCCCGCCGCGTTCTCTCCGTCGCCGCCACGCTGGCCTCCCTCGCCGTCCTCGTCCCGGGCGGCGGGCCGCTATTGGGCCAGGCCACCGCGATCGTCGGCGCAACCCTCATCGACGGGAACGGCGGCCCTCCCCTCGCCGATGCCGCCGTCGTCGTGGAGGGAGACCGCATCACGGCCGCCGGTCCGCAGGCAGAAGTCGACGTGCCGGATGGCGCGCGCGTCATCGACGGCGCCGGCAAGTTCGTCACGCCCGGCTTCGTCGACACGAACGTGCACATCTCCCTGTACGGCGGGGGCAACAAGGACCGGAAGGAGAGTTCCGTCTTCTACCGGCTGATGGGGCCCGAACTCACGCTCGAGGCCGCGCAGATGCACCTCAAGTTCGGCGTGACCCACCTCCGCGACAGCTACGGCGCACTCCCCGAACTCCAGCAGGTGCGCGACGCCATCGCCTCCGGCGAGGCCATCGGGCCGCGGCTCCAGGTCGCCGGCAACATCGTTGGTTGGGGCGGGCCCTATTCGATCACCTTCGCCCTCATTCCGGAGGACGACCTCTCGCTCTACGAGGAACAGTTCTCCGACCACATCGCCCAGGGCGCGGGCGAGGACCTGATGGACCTGTATCCCGAGGAACTGCGGGCGAGGATCCGCGAGTACCTCGACAAGGGAGTGGACTTCCTCAAGTACGGGGGGACGAGCCACTGGGCGTTCCCCACGCTGATCGGGTTCTCGCCGGCGGCCCAGCGCGTGATCGTCGAGGAGACGCACGCGCGCGGCCTCATGGCGGAAACCCATTCCACGAATCCGGAAGGGCTCCGGCTCTCGGTCGAGGCCGGGATCGACCTCATTCAGCACCCCGAGGTGCTCGCGAACCGCGAGATGTCCGATGCCCTCGTCCAGCAGATCGTGGACCGCGGCATCGTGTGCTCGATGCTCGTGAACACTATCACCGGCCCCGCCTGGGAGAACCATCTCGCGAACCGGGCGGCGGCCGAGGAACGCCTGGCCCGCGAAGCGGAGGGGGCCCGGGTGCGCGAGTGGGGGCGGCTGCGGCGTCCCGTCGAGCGGGAGAAGACGAGCTACCAGGTTCGCCGCGAGCAGCGGGCGCTGGGATACGGGACGGAGATGCGCCGCCTGAACGCTCGGAAGCTGATCGACGGCGGGTGCATCACCACGCTCGGCACGGACAACTATGCGGGCGTGGCGCCGGAATACGGACGCACGCCCAAGCCCATCTGGCAGGAGCCCGGCATCGGGACGATCCTCGCCATCGAGGGTCTCGTGGAACTGGGGATGACGCCGGGCGAGGCCATCGTCGCCGCCACGCGCAACGGCGCCATCGCGGCGGGCGCGCTCGACGAGTTCGGCACGGTCGAAGCCGGCAAGCTCGCCGACCTCCTCGTGCTCGACGCCGACCCACTGGCCGATATCTCGAACATCCGGAAACAGTCGGTCGTCATGGCCGCCGGCAGGATCGTCGATGTCGACGCGCTGCCGACCGAACCCGTCTACTTCAAGCGTTGAACTCATGACTCACGAAACTTCCGAAACAGGAGCGTCGGATGCTTCCGGTCTCTGATCCGTCCCGTCCTCACGTCCGTTCGCGCCGCCGGTTCGTGCTCGCGGCCGCCTTCCTCCTCGCGCCCGCCGCGCTGGCCGCCCAGCAGGTCAAGCCGGCGCTGGATCACGAGGACACGTACCGCTGGAACTCCATCGGCGGCCGCGCGATCTCGGCCGACGGCGCCTGGCTCGCCTACGTCCTGACGCCCTGGGACGGCGACCCCACCCTCGTGATCACGCGTAGCGACGGCTCGGCGGAACGCCGCTTCCGGGGTCGCTCGCCCTCCTTCACGCGCGACTCGCGGCACCTCGCCTTCCGCGTGCCGCCGGTGAAGGCGGTCGTGGATTCGCTTCGCCTCGAGGGGAAGCGCGGCGACGACCTGCCCGGAGACTCGCTCGCCGTCGTGAACCTCGCCGAAGCGTTCGCGGGCGGCGCCGGAGATGACGGCGGAGTGCGGCGCGCCGGCCCCATCGATTCCTTCCGCGTCCCGGCCGACGGGGGCGCCTTCGTCGCCTACCTCCTGTCGGAGAATCCCGACGAAGAGGAAGAGGAGGAAGAGGCCGACGAGGCTGAGGAGGAGACCGAGGAAGCAGAGGAAGAGGGAGGGGAAGAGGGAGAAGAGGAGGAAGAGGAGCGCTCCGCGGAATACGAGAAGCGGCACGAGAAGGAAGACGGGACGCCGCTCGTGCTCCTGAATCTCGACACGGGCGAAGAGCACAGCTTCGCCGATGTCGTCTCCTACACGGTCGCGGACGCGGGGAACGGGCTCGCGTACGTGGCCTCGACCGAGGACGAGGGCGGGGACGGGCTCCATCTCGTGAATCCCGCGAGCGGCGAGAGCGTGGAGGTGCTCGCCGGAGAGGGCCACTACGAGCAGGTCGCCTTCGACGAATCGGGCGAACGTCTCGCCTTCCTCAGCAACGTGGATGAGTGGGAGATGGACCAGCCGTCCTTCGCGATCTACCGATCCGACGGCGGGGCGGCGGAGAAGGTGGCGGACCACGAGACGGCCGGCGTGCCCGCCGGCTGGTGGATCAGCGAGAACGGGTCCGTCTCCTTCAGCGAGGACGGGGACCGTCTCTTCTTCGGCACCGCGCCGCGTCCCGAGCCCGAGCCCGACGAGGAGATCCTCGACGCGGACCGCGTGACGCTCGACATCTGGAACTGGCGCGACCCGTACCTGCAGCCGATGCAGCTCGTGCAGGCGAACCGCGAACGCAACCGGTCGTACCTGGCCGTGGCGCACGAGGGCCGGGACGCCGTCGTGCAGCTGGGCACCGCGAGCATCCCCGACGTGTCGCGCCCAGAGACGGGCATGAGCGACTACGTCCTCGCCACGACCGACGTGCCCCACCGCCAGAAAATCTCGTGGGACGGGCGCTACGAGGACGCCTACGCGGTCGACGTGCTGACCGGCGACCGCCGCACGATCGTGGAGGCCGTGCGCGGCTTCGGCGGCGCCAGCCTCTCCCCGGATGGGACGTACGCGTACTGGTGGGACGAGACGGACCGCGACTGGAAGGCCGCGCCGATGGACGGCTCCGGGCCCGCGCGCAGCCTGACCGGGAATCTGCCGGTCGCCTTCTACAACGAACTCGACGACCACCCGCAGGGACCGCCCCCCTACGGCGGCGCGACGTGGATCGAGGGGGACGCCGCCATGCTCGTGTACGATCGCAACGACGTGTGGCGCGTCGACCCGGGCGGCGACGAGCCCGCCGTGCGCCTGACGGAGGGAAGGGAGGCCGACCTCCGCTACCGCGTGCAGCGCGTGGCCGAGGGCGGAGGCGGCAACTTCTTCGGCTTCGGCTTCGGCGGAGGAGGGGGCGCGGGCGAGGGCATCGAGGAGGGCGAGGTCCTCTTCTCCGTGTTCGACATGGGCACGAAGGCGTCCGGGTTCGCGCGCGGCCGGACGGACGAGGCGGGCCGGGTCGAGGAACTGGTCATGGACGACGTGCGCTACGCGGCGCCGACGAAGGCCGAGGACGCCGAGCGCTACGTGTGGACGCGCCAGACGTTCGTCGAGTTCCCGGACCTGTGGGTCGGTGACGCCGACTTCGGGAACGCGCGCAAGGTGAGCGACGCGAACCCGCAGCAGTCCGAGTACCGCTGGGGGAGCGCCGAACTCGTCCACTGGATGTCGAACGACCGCACGCCGCTCGACGGCATCCTGATCAAGCCGGACGGCTTCGATCCCTCGCAGCAGTATCCGCTCATGGTCTACTTCTACGAGCGCATGTCCGACGGGCTGCACAGCTACCAGCCGCCGCTGCCGAACCGGGCCTCCGTCCGCTTCTCCTTCTACGCGAGCCGCGGGTACGTCGTGTTCGTCCCCGACATCCCGTACGAGATCGGCTATCCGGGCGAGAGCGCGCTCGACGCCGTCGTGCCCGGCGTGCAGGCGCTCATCGCGCAGGGGTTCATCGATCCGGACCGGGTCGGCGTGCAGGGCCACTCCTGGGGCGGCTACCAGATCGCCTACATGATCACGAAGACGAACGTCTTCGCCGCCGCGGAGGCCGGCGCGCCAGTCTCGAACATGACGAGCGCGTACGGCGGCATCCGCTGGCAGAGCGGGATGAGCCGCATGTTCCAGTACGAGCGCACGCAGAGCCGGATCGGCGGGACGCTCTGGGACGAGCGCGACCGCTACGTCCACAACTCGCCCGTCTTCTTCGCGGACAAGATCCGGACTCCGCTCCTCATGCTGCACAACGACGAGGACGGCGCGGTGCCGTGGTACCAGGGGATCGAGATGTTCGTCGCCATGCGCCGGCTGGAGTTGCCGGTGTTCATGCTGAACTACAACGGCGAGGGACACGGGCTCGGGCGTCAGGCCAATCAGGAGGACTGGGCGATCCGCATGCAGCAGTTCTTCGACCACTACCTGATCGACGCCCCGGCCCCGCGCTGGATGGAGGAAGGCGTCCCGGCCGTCGTGAAGGGCCGCGACCTCGGCCTCGAACTCATCGGCAAGCCCGTCTCCGAGGAAGGCGGCGTCTCCAACGAGCGCGGCGGCAGCTAACCCCGGTCATCCGGCCCGCGCGTGATGAGCCGGCTCGGATCGTTGCGGTTTCCGCATCCGCTGACGCTGCTCACGGTCGCGATTCTGGCGGCCGCCGCGCTGTCGTACGTGCTGCCGGCGGGGGAGTACGAGCGGCGGGACGATCCGGTGACGGGGCGCAGCGTGGTGGTGCCCGGGACCTTCCAGGAGGTGGAGGCCAACCGGATCGGCGCCTTCGAGGCGATCGTCGCGATTCCGCGGGGGATGGCGGACCGCGCCGATGTCGTGTTCCTCATCTTTCTCATCGGTGGGGCGTTCGCCGTGTTCGATGCGACGGGGGCGCTCCGGCGGGGCGTCACCTGGCTCGTCGGGGGGCTCGAGGGCCGCGAGATCCTCGCGATCCCCGTCGTCTGTCTCGCCTTCGCTGCGGGCGGCGTGACGGAGAACATGCAGGAGGAGATCATCCCCCTCGTTCCCGCGCTCATGCTGCTCACGAAGCGGCTCGGCTACTCGCCGATGGTGGGGGTCGCGGTCAGCGCGGGCTCCGCCTTCGTGGGGTCGGCCTTCAGTCCCATCAACCCGTTCCAGGTCCAGATCGCCCAGA
>VXMQ01000030.1 GCA_009841015.1 Candidatus Palauibacter denitrificans
TCACGGTACACGACTCGGTGTTCTCCATCGGTCAGATTCACACGGCTCTCACCACTCTCGCCCCCAATCCCTGGTTAGATGGTTTCCGGTCCCTTCCCGTTGCCCGGTAGCCCCCCAAGAGTGCGCCGTGACCGCCTTCGTCCGAGATGCGGCGGCGAGCGGCGGCCGGTGGATACAACACGAGGTTTCGCGGTTAGCACGATGCCCTACGGGCCATCGACGCGAGGTGATCGGACACGCCCGCCACCGCCTTTTCCGGCCGGGCGGTATGGTCCGTGGGCGTGATGCGGGCGGCGACCGTGACGGTGCGGTGCTCAGGCACGGGCGCACCGGCAACGGGGTTCGGGACGCGGCCTCCCGCGTCCCTCCGCTGACCGCTCAGCGGCGCGGAATGCTGGGGGTTCAAGGGGGGCGCAGCGTCCCCCTCGCCAGCCGCAATGTTCAACACTGCGTGTGCTGGCTTCCGGCCGATAACGGACGGGAGCCAGCGCCACACCGACCACAACCCGACCGTCCGAATCGTGACGGGCGACCGCCGGGACTTGGACGCATCGCTCCGACCGTCCGCGCGGTCTAAGATGACCCTCAGGCTGCCCTCAGGGTTCGGAATCCATGGGTTCCGGCATCAACCCAAAGAACGAATCCCCCCTTCCAAGCACGTCCCCGATGTTTTCGGCCCGAAACACTTCCGTGTGTAGACGCTCGCAACCCTGAGACACGCAGTCGATGGCAGTCTTCTCCCAAAGCGCCTTGCACGGCCAAGTCTTGATGATTCGGGCAAACGGCGCGGAGGTCTTGTGGCGGCGCAATCTCTCGTTCACATCCGCCCCGAACCCCACCTTGAAACGGTTGGGATCGAGATCGGGTTCAAGACAGATCAGGTAGAAACTGCCCGTGCCGTGCAGGGCCTCGTGAGCCGACTCCTCGTCTGAGGAAGGCGTCAGATCCTCCAAGATCCTCGGGTAATCGTCGGCCCTGATGAAGTGGGCGATCTGGCCTCTTGTGCGCTCACCCTTCTGCTTCAAGATCTCGATGCCGAGTCGCTCCACCACCCTGTGGATGTGCGACTTGCTCCGGCCAAGTTCGTTGGCGATTTCCCGCACCATCATCAGGTCTTGGTCAGCCAATCGACGTGCTCCCCGCCGCGATGCGGGCACGGACGACGTACTGCACGTCCAATTCGTCCGTCACGATCAGCCATGCCGAGTCACCCCGCACAACCGGCGCGACTTGGTCCCAAAGGTTGAGGCCCGACCGCAAGCTCGCCGTTCCAAGATGGCTGCCGTCCCCCGAGTAGACATCGAAGAGGACTCGCCCGTCCGCCGACGGGGTTCGCACCCACAGGTCGCCCTCGGCGGACTGGAAGATGGCCTCGACGGCGGGTTTGACGTTGGGGATCCGGGACCAGTCCCACTGGCTGCTCACGCCCCTGTCCGTAAGCATTTGCCGTAGCGCGGCGATCACCGAGTCGCGCTCGACCTCGGGCACGGGGACCGGGGGTCGCTGGGTCTCCACCACGAGAGTCGTATCCCCGCCCGGTTCCCGCCGCGAGAGCCGGTACTCGGGATCGCCGTCCCTCGTGGACCACACGGCACCTCGCGAATCGATGTGACTGACCTCGGAGGCGAAGTACGGGATCGAGTACATCATGTAGCCGCCGCCCGTCGCCAGGTAGAACGATCCGGGCTGACTCTGGGGATCGTACTCTTCGTCCTCCGGTTCATCGCTGGGCAACGGAATCGAGTCCACCAGCGTCATCGTCAGATCGTAGACGCGAATCAGTCTCCGGGTCCCGTCCCACCACGGCCGGTGGATGCGGCTCCCGTCCACCATCGCGCCATTCCACACCCAACCGTAGTTGCCGTCCGCGAACGGAAAGGACTCGATGAACCCGTCGTCGGGATCGAAGACCGACATGCGCCCGTTCCGCCCGTCCGGGACCCAGATGCGTCCGTTGGGGCCAAGCATGAGACCGTTCGCGTCCGCGAACTCGCCGGGTCCCTGCCCCTTGCCGCCATGGCTGGCGACGTGAGCGCCATCGGGGCCGAACACTCGCAGTTCCTGAATCTGAGAATCCAGGACGGCGAAGCCCCCGCCTTCCAGCGCCACGAGGCCCTTCAGATAGGCGAAGGCGTCCGGTCCGGTGCCTTCGAGGGTGCCGACGCGGAGTTCCTCGACAAGCGTCCAAGTGGGAGGTGCGTTCGCCGCCGGGATGTTCGTGACGTGAATCGTGCCGGAAGCCAACGTGTCCCGTAGCGTGGTCCAGTCACTTCGATCCTCTGAGTCCCCGCAACCGGCCAACGCCGCCCATGCCACGACGACCAGTATCGTTTTCGTTCGTTCGTACATCTTTTCAACTCCGTCTCGCCATCAGCACGACAGGCGGGCCACCTCGCGCCGCCCGCTGCGTCCAAGATCGCACTGCTGACGGGTGCTCGCCAGCCAACGGCGACGCAACGTCGTCCTCGACAGGCTCCTTGCCTACATTGAATAGGACGAATCTGAAGGTGCTGAGCGCCCGCTGCGATGCGTTTGGCTGCCTCTGTTTCTCCCTTGGCATGAAGGACGAACCGAAATGAGGAATCTGGACAACACGACAGCGGCGCGAGCGCGACGCCTCGCGGCGCTCCTCCCTCTCTCCCTCTTGGTGGCCTGCGGCGATGCCGGGGACGAATCGGCCACCGGGGCCACCGGAACTTTGGACGGCCCGGACGTGATCGTGAACGCCGTGACCGAGGAGGTCTTCACCGTGGGGTCCGTCCTGGGCGACACTTGGGACACCTTCGGCAGCGTTCGCTCGGTGCACTTCGACGCGCAGTCCAACCTTCACATCCTCGATAGCCAACTCGATCACATCCTCGTGGTCGGGCCGGACGGTTCGCTGGTCCGTACCGTCGGTGGCCGAGGGGAGGGACCCGGGGAGTTCAACAACGTCGTGTCGGTCATCGTTGGGCGCGACGGCTCCTACACCGTGTTGGGATTCACGACGATCGATCTCCTCCACCCCGACGGCGAGTTCGTGCGGCGCGTCACCATGGATCCGATGACGACGGGATTGATCTTCTCCTCGATGGCGCTTCCCGACGGCCGCTTGGTCACATCCGCGCTCCAGCGCTTCGGAGCTCAGGACGATCATTACGAGGCAGGCCGCCCCATCCATGTCTTCCCGCTGGACGGTGCCGAGCCGGAAGTCCTATACACGGCTTGGGAGCTGCCCCCGGAGGGCGAAGACGAAAGCACGTTCGAGTCGTCAGGGTCGGGTGCAGTGCGCATGTACCGGGCGGCGGGTCGTGCCTTCGAGCCCCGCCTCCAATACGATCTCCTGACAGATGGCCGCTTGGCGCTGATCGACTCGATCGGATACCGCGTCAAGCTCGTTGGACTCGACGGAACAGTCACCGGAACCATCGAGCGGCCGATTGCGCCGCTGCCGGTCGACGATGAGATCATGGAGGCGGAACGCGAGCGCTACCGCGAGCGCGAGGCATCGGAGGTCGTGAGCTCGGGGGGAGTCAACGTACAGGTTGAGCGGGAGGGCGCGGAGGGACGCACCTTCGCTGCGGAGCTGCCGGTATTGTATGCCTTGGACGTGGACTGGGACGACCGCATCTGGCTGGAACGCTGGGGTCCGACCGGCGACGACGACGGTCCGACCGATGTCGTGACCCCCGACGGCGACTACATCGGCACGCTGCCGCCGGACGGGCTCCGGACGCCCGACGCCTTCGGCCCCGACGGGCTCATGGCCTACATCGAACGAGACGAGATGGACGTGCAGACCGTGCGCGTGGTCAGGCTGATTGCGTTGGAGCCGCAAGGATGAAACGATCCGTGGGGTCCGCCAACGTCCGGCAAAGTCGCACGGAATCCCGTTTGGGAATAGGGATGTAAAAAGGGGATGCGAGATAGTCCAAAGACCCTAAACCATTGCAGTATATGCAAGTTACGAAATATCCGCAGAATAGCGCTGCTATGCTCCCTCGTCGCGCCTTGTCAGGCGAGCGCCTCACCGCTCTCGGCGCTGACGCAGGGTTTTGCCACGGGCTGCTAGCAGCGCTGACGCACACCCTGTCGCAGTTCGGCGTTGCCCGGCACCAGCCGCAGCGTGTCCTCCGAAGCCTCGTCGACCCTCACGTTCCAGTAGAGTTCGCCCGCCGCGGTGTTCACCCGGGCGTGGATCCACCAGGGCCCACCGGTCGCCGACGCCCACGCCACCCCATCGGCGTCCGTGGTGTCCGCCATCACCTCGCGTCCCAGCGCCATGAGAAGGTCGTCCTCCGTGTCGACGTACCCCGCGAAGGCCGCTTCCTCCCAGGAATCGATGACGATGCAGATCGAGTCGACGCGCTGCTGGTTGGCCTGCTGCAGCTCGCTGAACTCGTCAAAGGCCGCCTGTCGCTGGCGATTCAGGGCCTGTTCGCGATCCTCGAGATCGCCGAACTGGTCGAACAGTTGCCGGTACTGCGCGCTGCGGTCGTCGAGGTTGTCGAGCTGCGCGGTGATCGACCGCATGGAATCGCGGACGTTGTTCCAGCTCGACTCCGCCGTACTCCAGCGGTCGCGGTACTCCTGTTCGGTCCGGGAGGCCTCTTCGAGGTCCGCCGGAATCGTCGGCTCCGGCGTCGCGGCCTGTCCCACGATGACCGCAAACAGGGAGTCGCGGTCGAAGGGAATAAACTGAACTTCCAGGTCGTTCACCGGTTCGGCCGCGGCCTCGTCGGCCGTGACGTGCACGGTGATTCTGCCGCCACAGGCGGCCAGCAACGGGAGGATCGCCAGAAGCGGGGTCGCGACACGCAACTTCGACATCAATCGAACTCCAGTTGGGGTGTCCGGATAAGTGGGCGGAATCTAAGAAGCTCCTGCTAGCGGCGGTAGCCGTCCAGGAAGTAGCCGACCGGGTTCACCGCGCGGCCGTCGATCAGGACCTCGTAGTGGAGGTTCGGGCCCGTCGCCGTCCCGGAGACGCCGACCTCCCCGAGGGTGTCGCCACGCCGCACCCGGGTGCCCACGCGGACCGCGATGCGGCCCAGGTGGGCGTAGCGGCTCGCGTAGCCATCGCCGTGGTCGATTTCCACGAGCCGTCCGTACTCGCCCCTCGATCCGGCGAACGTGACCCGTCCCGCTCCGGCCGCGATCACGGGCGTGCCGAAATCGGCCGAAATGTCGACGCCGGTATGCGGACGCCGGAGCCCGAGCAGCGGATGCAGCCGGTTATGGCTGAAGCCCGATGAGATCCAGGAGTCTTCCGAAACGACCGGCCAGATCGAGGGAATGCGCTGATACCGCTCGCGCTGGGTCCCGATGGAATCCGCCGCCTCGGTGAGACTGCTTCCAAGCAGATCCGCGCGCCGCAGCAACTGCTCGATGTCGACCACCACGTCTCCGGCCTCCCGAGCCAGGTCCGGGGCGACCTCGAAGAACTCGTCGTTCGTCGGGGAGACGCCGCCCGGCCCGCCGACTCCGACCGAGTAGACGTCGGGATCGAGCAGGGGAAGGCCGGCGACGAGCCGGAATCTCTGTTCCCGCGCGGAGAGGTCGTCGAGCGCCTGGCTGAACTCACCGCTGCGGCGTTCCATGGCCTGCAGGCTGGCGATCAGCTGCCGGTTCTCGGCCCGATAGCGCGCGAGCTGCTCCGCCGCATCCTGCCGCCCCAAAACCGTGGCGACAAAGGCAGAGGCCATCATCAGGAGCACGGCCGCGGCGATGCCGACAGCTTTCGCGCGGCGCTTCTCAACGCGATAGCTGCGGGCGCGCCCGCCGCCGCCGGGCAATATCTGTATCGTCCAGTACGAAGGTTTACTCAAGTCGTCCAACCGTAAAGAGGGGCGAAAAAAAGGCCGGTCAAGCTACCCGGCCGGTCGGCCACGAGGCGGCAACAACCCGCACGCAGCCGCAACATCGGTCAATAAAGTTAGCCGCGGTCGGCAACCAGTGTCAACGTTTTTGGCGGCGTCGCGGCGGGCCGGGCGGTCAGGGGCGCGGGAAGAGAACGCCGCCCGGGCGCACGGCCCGGAGCCCGGCCACAGACGCTTCGAGACGCTCGAAAGCCGGCGGCGATCCGTCGCCCCCCAGCGTCCGCCAGATTTCGGCGGCCTTCCCCGGCGTGAAGGGGGCAAGCATCGCGGCCACCGCGCCGAGCGCCGCGATGAGCTGTGACAGTACCCCGTCGAGCGCCCCCGCGTCCGCGCCCCCCTCGCGCTCCGCCTTCGCCAGCGCCCACGGCTTCGTCTCGTCCACGAACCCGTTCGCCGCGCGCACAATGTCGAACGCCGCCGCCAGACCCCGGTGGAGCAGATAGCCGTCCATGGCCGTGCGGTATTCGGCGAGGGCGAGCGCCGCCTTTTCCGCGAGTTCTCCGCCCCGCGGCGGCGCCACGTCCCCTCCGCGGTACCTGGCCACCATCGACACGACGCGGTTCAGGAGGTTGCCGAGGTCGTTCGCGAGGTCCGTCGTGTAGCGGCGGTCGAACTGCTCGATGAAGGCCTCCGTCGACGGGTAGTCGCGGTCGCCATCCCAGGGGACCTCCCGCAGCAGGAAGTACCGGAGCGCGTCCGGCCCGTGCCGTTCGATGAGTTCGACGAGACCCAGCTCCGTTCCCGCCGACTTCGAGAGCTTGGCCCCCCCGATCTTGATGAAGCCGTGGCCCCACACGCTCTTCGCCGGCGCCACGCCCGCCGCGAGCAGCATGGCCGGCCAGTACACGCAGTGGAAGCGGGTGATGTCCTTGCCGATAATGTGGAGATCCGCGGGCCAGAACGTCGCGAACGCCTCGCCGTCGGGATAGCCGATGGCCGTGATGTAGTTCGACAGCGCGTCGAACCACACGTAGACGGTGTGCCCCTCATCCCCCGGAAAGGGGACCCCCCAGCGAATCCTGGAGCGGGAGGCCGAGATGTCGTCGAGCCCCGACTCCAGCAGCCGCGTGATCTCGTTGCGCCGCGTCGCGGGCCGCACCGAGTCCGGGTCGTTCCGCAGACGTTCGAGGAGCGTGTCCCGGTAGTCGGAGAGCCGGAAGAACCAGTTCTCCTCCTCCGTCCACTCGATCTCGCGCCCGGGGTGGAGCGGGCAGCGCCCGTCCGCCAGTTCATCGTCCTTCTTGAAGGCTTCGCACCCGGCGCAGTAGTGGCCCTCGTACTTCGCGCGGCGGAAGTCCCCGTTCTCGGCGATCCGCTCCATGAGCGCGGTCACGCCGCGGTGGTGGCGCGGTTCGGAGGTCCGGATGAAGTCGTCGTTCGAGAGGCCCAGACGACCCCATACGTCCAGGAAGGCCTCGGCGATCCGGTCGACCCATTCCGCGGGCTTCGCTCCCTGCTTCTCCGCCTCCTGCTGGACCTTCTGCCCGTGTTCGTCCATCCCGATGAGAAAATGGACGTCGTCCCCGCAGGCGCGCCGGTACCGGGCGATCGCGTCGGCGCCGATCTTCTCGATGGCGTGCCCCAGGTGCGGGTCGCCGTTCGAGTAGTCGATCGCCGTCGTGAGATAGAATCGAGGCGCTGGGGGGGCTTCTGCCACGGGCTGCCTAGCTGCGGTCCAGTTCGGCGCGCCGCGCCGCGCGCCTCTCATCCTTCAACTGCGCGAGCGGGATGGTGCGGGTCTCTCCGTCCCCCGCCTCGAGCGACACGGTCTCCTCGAACAGGTCCCACGACTTCACGTTCTCGCGGCCGTTGGCGGTTCGAATCGTCCGGCCGACGGGCGGGAAGCGCTTCTTCGCCTGCGTGTAAACGGCGTGCTCGTAGCGGAGGCAGTTCATGAGACGGCCGCAGGCGCCCGAAATCTGGCTCGGATTGAGGGAGAGGCCCTGGTCCTTGGCGAGCTGCAGCGTGACGGGTTCGATGGACGTGAGCCACGAGCGGCAGCAGAGTTCGCGGCGACAGCGGCCCAGCCCCCCGAGGCGGCGCGCCTCATCGCGGACTCCGATCTGCCGCAGATCGATCCGGGTCCGGAACGAGCGGGCCATGTCCCGCACGAGGGCGCGAAAGTCGACCCGCTTCTCCGCGGTGAAGTAGACCGTGAGCTTGTTGCGGTCCCACTGCCACTCCGCCTCGCTCACCTTCATGCGCAGCCGGTGCTTCACGGCGAGCTCCCGCGTGCGCCGGCGCACCTCGAGTTCCTGGTCGCGCAGCTGCAGCAGCCGCAGGACGTCGGCCGGCGCGGCGCGGCGGATGACGCGGCGCGACGGCGGCGGGACGGCGCGCTCGCCCACGCTGTCGCAGCCCCCCTCGCACGCCAGGTCCCGGGCCGAGGCCGCGCGCTTCACCCACCCGATGTCCTGTCCGCGGTCGGCCTCCACGACGACGTACTCGCGCTCCGTCAGCGGGGGGGCGCCGCTGAAGGCGAAGAAGTCGGAGCGAAGGCCCTTGAACCGAACCTCGAGGACCTGGCTCGGGGCGCCCGCCGCCGGACCCGGCGACGCCACGCGATCGGGGGGCGCCGCCGGACTCGGGACGGCCGCCGGACTCGGGGTCGCCGCGCCGTTGCCGGACTCGCCGCCGGGGCGGGCCGGACGGGGAGAGCGCGGCCGCACGGGGCGCGGCCGCCCGCCCTCGCTCACCTCTCCTCCCAGGCGCCGATGGCGTAGTACTTGTCCCGCCGCGACTCGACCAACTCCAGCGGCTCCAGCTTCGCGAGCTCCCGCAGATGGCGCCGGACCGCGGCGCCCATGGCTTCGACCGCGGCCTCGGAATCCGCATGCGCTCCGCCGCGGGGCTCCGGGATGACCTGGTCGACCACGCCCAGATCCTGGAGGTCGCGGGCGGTGAGCTTGAGCGCTTCCGCCGCCTTGTCGGAGTGCTCGCGGCTCCGCCACAGGATCGCGGCGCACCCTTCGGGCGAGATCACGGAGTAGATCGCGTTCTCCATCATGAGGACGCGGTCGGCCACGCCGATTCCCAGGGCGCCGCCCGAGCCTCCTTCGCCGATGACGCAGCTCACGATCGGGACGCGCAGACCCGCCATCACGGCGAGGTTGCGGGCGATCGCCTCCGCCTGGCCCCGCTCCTCGGCGCCGATCCCCGGATACGCCCCCTGCGTGTCGATGAAGGTGATGACGGGGCGGCTGAACTTCTCGGCCAGCCGCAGCAGCCGCTTCGCCTTGCGATACCCCTCGGGATGGGGAGAACCGAAGTTGCGGCGCAGGTTCTCCTTCATCTCCCGGCCCTTCTGGTGCCCGATGACCATGACCGAACGGCCGTCGAGCTTGAGCCAGCCGCCGACGATGGCGGGGTCGTCCCGGAAGACCCGGTCGCCCCTCAGCTCGAAGAAGTCCGTGCCGATCCCCTGGATGTAGTCGAGCGAGAAGGGACGGTCCTGGTTGCGGGCAAGCTTTACGCGGTCGAAACGCGAGAGCCGGGCCATGGCCTCATCGTGCGCGGCGGCGAGCTGGGCTTCCAGCGGCCCCAGCTCGGCGCTCACGTCGATCCCGCGTTCCCGGGCCTTGTTCCGAAGCTCCTCCACGTGGTTGCGGAGCTCGGCCAGGCCTTCCTGTTCTATCGACATACGCGATCATCTCTCGGTCCCGGAGCCGACATCCATCCCTGCGGGCCGTGGTTCGGCTGTCCGCACAAACTGGGCCCACGGGTGGCGATCCGGCCAGCGGGCGGCCGGACGGGCGCCGAAACCTCAACGATTCCGGACCAGTCTCACGCCGCTTCCGCCCAGCAGTTCGCGCAGTTCCTCGACCAGGTTCGACGTCGGGGCCACGCGCAGCGTTGCCGACTTGAACCGGGATGGGTGCGCGTCGTCTTCCGGCCCCCCGGGATCCCCGTTCGCGCCGCCGTTCCCCTGGCTGCTGCCCGCCTTCACATCCAGGTAGAGCGGGCCGCGTCCCGGCGAGGCCTCGATGAGCGCCCGCGCCCTGCCGAACGCGCCGGGCTCCAGCGGATCGTCCTCGCGGAGCTCGATCAGGATCCCCACCTGGCCCTCGTCCCGCACGTCGGCCAGCGGACGGACGGAGTCGAGGAAGATGGGCGGATCGTCGTCGTCCCGCGAGTTGCCCGACACCGTGCCCGCGATCAGGACCGGGCGGTCGGCCGTGAGGAGGCCGCGGTTCTTCTGCCACACATCGCCGAACACGAGCGTCGTCGCCGTCCCGTGGAAATCCTCGATGGTGAGACGCGCCCACTCCCGCCCGTCCTTGCGCGCGGTGCGCACCGACGTCTCCGTGATGACGCAGGGGACCTCCACCTTCCGGTCGCGCCGCTCGCGCAGGTTCGTCGTCCTCGCCTCCAGCGCGTACATGTCGACGAGGTCCCGGTAGCGCTCGAGCGGGTGTCCCGAGATATAAAACCCGAGGCGTTCCTTCTCCTCGCGCAGGCGGTCGCGCTCGCTCCACGCGGGCACGACGGGGAGTTCGACCTCCGGCCGCGTCTCCGCCGCGTCGCCCCCGAACAGGCTCGTCTGCCCGCTCTCCGCCTCCTGCCGGCGCAACTGCGCCTCGTTGAGCATGACCTCGAGGCCCTCCGTGAGGGCGGCGCGGTCGCCCAGGTCATCGAGCGCGCCCGCTCCGATGAGGGCCTGGATGACGCGCGCGTTGTTGAGCCGCAGGTCGATCCGTTCGAGGAAGTCGATGAAGCTCTCGAACGGCGCGTCCTCCCGGGCCGCCTTGATGGACCGGATCGCGGAGTGTCCCACGCCCTTGATCGCGCCGAGCCCGAAGCGGATCGCCGACCTGCCGGGATCGTCCGGATCGTCGACAACCGTGAAGCGATACCCGGACTCCCTGACCGAGGGGGGAAGCACCCGGATGCCGAGCGGCCGCGCCGCCGCGATGTACGACACGACCGCATCCGTGCTCCCGATTTCCGACGAGAGGAGGCCGGCCATGAACTCGGCCGGATAGTGCGCCTTCAGCCACGCGGTCCGGTAGGAGAGGAGCGCGTACGCGACGCTGTGGGCCTTGTTGAAGCCGTAGCGGCCGAAGGTGCGGATGAGCTTGGCGATCTCCCCCGCCTTCGGTTTCGCCACGCCGCGCTCGACCGCGCGCTTGACGAATTCCCCGAGGACGCGGTCCGTGAGGTCGGCGTCCTTCTTGCCGACCGCCTTCCGGAGCACGTCCGCTTCGGCGAGCGAGAACCCCGCGAGCAGGTTGGCGGCCCGCATCACCTGCTCCTGGTAGGTGATGACCCCGTAGGTCGGCTCCAGGATCTCCTGCAGGTCGGGATGCGGGTAGTCGACCGAATCGAGGCCGCGCTTGCGCTTGATGTAGACGTCCGTCATCCCGGAATCGAGCGGACCCGGGCGGATGAGCGCGTTGACGGCGACGAGGTCGTCGAAGCGGTCGCAGCGCATGGCGCGCAGCTTGTCCGTCGCGAGGCTGGATTCGAACTGGAAGACGCCGCTCGTGCGGCCGGCCGCGAGCATCTCGTACACGGCGG
>VXMQ01000125.1 GCA_009841015.1 Candidatus Palauibacter denitrificans
GGTGCGGGTAGGGCTGGGGGCCCCACGGGCGGTCGAGCACGAAGGCCGGCCGGGGCGGCGCGCCCGGCGCACCGGACGCGGCCGGGCCGCCCGAAGGCGCCGCCGCGAGCGCGTGCAGGGCCCGGTATCGCGCGTACGACTCTGCCGGGTCGGAGCCGGTCAGGATCCAGTCGACGTTGAGCGCGCTCGTCCACGCCCACGTCCGCAGCACGGCCCGCCGGCGGTCGGCCTCGTCTCCGGCCAGCACGGCGGCCCATTCCGCCTCCGATGGCGGAGCGGCCACCGCTCGCCGCGCGGACGAGGGCGGCACGTACGCCGTGCCGCGACGCAGCGAGCGGTCGCCCGCATCCCGCGCCAGGAGCGCCGCTTCGATGCGCCACGCCGGGCGAGAATCGCCGCCGGACTCCCCGGCACCGGACTCCCCGGCACCGGACTCCGTCCGCCGGCAGTGCACGGCGTTCCGGCGGCGGGTCGGGAATTCGATCGCGAGCATCTCCCACGGTCGCCCCGCCCGGTCGCCGAACGTCAGGAGCAGGGCGCGCTCGTCGGCCGGCGCCCGCGCGTCCACGAGCGACAGGCGCCCCACCCGCAGCCCCTTCCCTTCGACCCCCGACGCCGGCGCATCGGCGCCAAGCTCCAGGAGGTACCCGTGCAGCGGGTGCAGCATCGCGACGAGCCGCGACCCGTCCTCGAAGGCGAGTTCCACGGCGCGCCGCCCCGATGCCATGCGGAGGCCGGCGATACGGACGCCCCGCCAGCGGTCGAGGATCTCGCGGGCGAGGGCCCGGGCGAGGAGAGAGTCGTATCGGATGGCCATTGCAGGTATATTCGGGGCCCCGCGCGATCCCGACAAACTCCGCGACCGAGACGAACCTCACGTGGACAACCTGCACCCGATCATCCACGCCGCCGGCGCCGAGGAACGCCTCCCCGACTGGGCCGTCATGAGCCCCGCGCGCATCCGCCACGCCGGGCGGGTCGGAGAGTTGATGGGCGACTGGGCGGAAGCCCTCGGACGCGACGCGGCGACGCGGATCCGCTGGCGCGCCGCGGGCTTTCTGCACGACGCGCTCAAGGAGGCGGGCGTGGAAGCCCTGCGTCCTCTCGTCAACGGGGCGGAAGAATGGCCCGACGCGCTCCTCCACGGTCCGGCGTGCGCGAGCCGGCTGCGCCAGGCCGGCGTCGATGACGAACCGCTCCTCCGGGCCATCGCCTTTCACACCACCGGACACCGGGATCTCGGCGCCCTCGGGCAGGCCCTCTACATGGCCGACTTCCTGGAGCCGGGCCGCCCCGCCTCGGCCGAAGAGCGCGCCGGCCTGCGCCGCCGCGTGCCGGACGACTGGCACGCCGTCCTGGTCGACGTCGCGACCGCGAAGATCGGCGTTCTCATCGACGCCCTGATCCCCGTTTCCGCCGTGACCGCCGGGTTCTGGGAAGCGATCACCGCCCCGCGCTGACGGCCCGTTTTTCGCAAATCGCCAAACGGTTGATTAGATTGGCGGGGATGGCAGGACGCAGGATCAGGGTGGTGTGAGACAGGGTGGCGGCCGGGCACGGTCGATGGGCGGACGGGCGGACGACGGGAGGCGACAAAGTGCTTTCGAGGTCCAGACGGCGGTCCAGGCGGGAAACCCGACGAGGTCCCGAGGGTCGTGCCCGCTATCGCAGGCGCCAGGGCGCCTTCCAGCGAGTGGCTTCCGCATTCCGGGGACTGATCACGACGGCGATCCTCATCGGCGCCGGCGCCTTCATCGGTCTCTTCTGGGAGGAATGGAAAGTCGTGCGACTCGCGGTGCTGGCCGGGGCCGGACCCGTGCCGGTCGCGACCGCGGCGGAGGACGGTCCCGCGGCCACCGGTTCCGCGACGGGGGAGGTTCCCGGACAGGGGGACCTGTCGGACCGGATCAAGGTCGAAGTCCTCAACGGGGCCGGCGAGCGGGGGCTCGCGCGTCAGTTCGCCGACCGACTCCGGCTTATCGGCTTCGACGTCGTCGCGACCGGCAACGCCGAGCACTTCGACCACGAGGTCACGCACGTCCTGGACCGGTCGGGCCGCCTCGGCGCCGCGCTCGCCGTCGCCCGCGAGCTGAGCACGGACTCGCTGGCCGTCGCCATCGATCCCGAACTCTACCTCGATGCGAGCGTGGTGGTGGGGAGCGACTGGGCGGGCCTCCTCGTCAACCTCGGAAAGGACTGAGCGGCACCAGCTTTCCCGCCGCGGGCGCTAGCTCTCCCGCGACAGCCGCAGTTGCCCGCACGCGGCGGCGATGTCCCGTCCCCGCGGCCTTCTCACCGCATTTCCCACCCCTCGCGCGGCCAGCGCCTCCGAAAAACGCGCGATCCCCTCAGCCGAACTCGGACCCCACTCCGGACGCGACGGGATGGGGTTGAAGGGGATGAGATTCACGAAGCAGATGAGTCCCCGCGCCAGCCTCGCCAGCGGCTCCGCCAGCGCCGGGTCGTCGTTCACCCCCCGGATGAGCGTGTACTCGAAGCTGATGCGCCGGTTCTTGTAGCTCTGGTACGTGCGCAGGGCGTCGAACAGCTCCGGCAGCGGATAGCGCTTCTCGATCGGCATCAGCTCCAGCCGCAGTTCGTGGGACGGCGCGTGCAGCGACACGGCGAGTTCGAACGGCTCCCGCCGCCGCGCGAGTTCCAGAATCCCCGGGATGAGACCGACGGTCGACACGGTGATCCGCCGCGCACCGAGACCGAACCCCCCGTGCAGGGACGCGAGCGATCCGATGACCCCGTCGAGATTCGCCAGCGGTTCTCCCATCCCCATGTACACGACGTTGGAGATCGGGTTGGACGCGGGCCGCCCCATCTCCTCGCGCGCGACGCGCAGGGAGTCGCGGTACTGTGCCACGATCTCGGCCGCCCTCAACTGGCGCCGGAACCCGAAGTCCCCCGTGGCGCAGAAGCGGCACGCGAGAGCGCAGCCGGCCTGCGAGGAGAGACAGAGCGTGAGCCGGTCGCGCGTCGGGATGAGCACGGACTCGACCCGCTCGCCGTCGTCGAGCCGCCACAGGTGCTTCACCGTCCCGTCCTTCGAGCGGGCGACGTAGTCCGGTTCGATCGGGGTAAGGGAAAAGGCCGCCGCCAGCGCTCCGCGGAGGCCGGCGGGGAGGTTCGTCATCTCGTCGAAGGAACGGGCGCCCCGCTCCCAGACCCACTCCTCGACCTGGCGCGCCCGGTACGCCGGCTCGGCGCGCGCGGCGAAGAACGCCGCCAGCCGCTCCCGCCCCGCGTCTCCCGGCTCCGCGAGCAGTTCCGCCCGTGTGCTTTCCGTCATCCCCCGCTTCTTGCTGGCGCCGCCGAAAATCGGCTATCTTTCGCGGCGTTCCGCACTTCTCAGACCTGAGTCCGAGCCGATTCCCTTACGCCGCGAGTTCCCCTGACCAAACTATCGCCACCGACCGAACGACGTGAGCCGGCCTCCCTCGAGACCGCCTTGCGCGACGCCGGCTGCGGGCAGGTCGAGGCCTCGTGGTCCGGACGCGAAGTCCGGGTCATCGGGTGGGTACACCGTCGTCGCGACCTCGGAGGACTCTTCTTCGTCGACCTGCGCGACCGGACCGGCCTGCTCCAGCTCTCCTTCGGCCCGGATTGGTCGGACGCCGCCGGCCTCGAGCTGGTGGCGGAGTTGAACCCGGAGGATGTCGTGCAGGCGACGGGCGTCGTCGCGCCGCGCCCCGAGCCCAACCCGGACATGCTCACGGGCGAGATCGAGATCCGCGTCTCGAGCCTCCGGCGCGTGTCCGTCTCCGACGCGCTCCCGATCCTCGTCTACCAGCCCCCGGACGAAGAATTGCCCTCGGAGGAACTTCGCCTCCGCCACCGGATCCTCGACCTGCGCCGTCCCGAAATGCAGCGCAACCTGAGGCTCCGGCACGTGGCGACGAACGCGGTGCGCGCCTCGCTCACCGAGCAGGGATTCGTCGAGATCGAGACCCCGCTCCTCACGCGGCAGACGCCGGAGGGGGCGCGGGACTACCTCGTCCCCAGCCGCGTCCACCGGGGCCGGTTCTTCGCCCTCCCGCAGTCGCCGCAACTCTACAAGCAGCTCCTCATGTGCGGCGGCTTCGACCGCTATTTCCAGATCGCGAAGTGTCTCCGGGACGAGGACCTGCGGGCGGACCGCCAGCCCGAGTTCACGCAGATCGACGTGGAGATGGCGTTCGTCGAGCAGGACGATGTCTTCCGGGCCGCGGAGAAGATGTTCGCGCGCATCTGGCGGGACGGGCTCGAGCGGGACCTCTCCGTGCCCTTCCGGCGCCTGCCCCACGCCGAGGCGATGGAACGCTACGGCACGGACAAGCCCGACCTCCGCATCCCCTGGGAGATACGGGATTTCACGGACGCACTCACCGGCATCGGCTTCGGCATCTTCGACGGCGCCGCGCGAGCCGGCGGACGTGTCCGGGGGCTCGTCCTTCCGGGGGGCGCGGCGCTCTCCCGTTCGCGGATCGCCCACTACGACAAGCTCGCGCAGGAGGCCGGCGCGAAGGGCGCCCTGTGGCTGAAGCGCACGGCGGACGGCTGGTCCGGTCCGCCCGCGAAGCTCGTCGGCGAGGAGGTCGCGGGTATGCTCGATGCGGAGTTCGGGGTGGGCGAAGGCGATCTCGTCTTCTTTGTCGCCGGCGGCGACGCGGAGAGTTCGCCCGCCCTCGACCGGCTGCGGCGCGCGGCGGCCCGGGAACTCGGCGCCGTGGACGAGAGCGGGGAAGCGTGGCTCTGGATCACGGAGTTCCCCCTCTACCACCGGGATCCCGACACCGGCCTTCCCGTTCCGGCCCAGCACGCCTTCACGATGCCGGCGGACCCCGACCCCGAGCGTCTGCGCGAAGATCCGCTCTCCGTGAACGCGGTCGCGGATGACATCGTCTACAACGGGATCGAGTTCGCCAGCGGGAGCATCCGCTGTCACCTCCCCGAGGTTCAGCGCGTCATCCTCGAGGCGACGGGGCTCACGCCCGAGGAGGTCGAGGCGCGCTTCGGCTTCCTGCTCGAGGCCTTCCGCTACGGCGTGCCGCCGCACGGAGGGTTCGCGGTCGGCATGGACCGCGTGGTGGCCGAGATGGTCGGCTGCGCGTCGATCCGGGACGTCATCGCCTTCCCGAAGACGGCCGCGGCCAGGGGCCTGCTCGAGCGGTCGCCATCGTCCGTGACCCCGGCCGAACTCGAGGAACTCGGGATCTCCGTGACGGGAGGGACCGGAGGAGACGGGGCTTGAGCGTGGCGACGGAGCGGCGCCTCTCCATCGACGGGGCCGACCAGCAGCTGCTGGCCGGCGTGAACGACTCGAACCTCACGACGCTGGCCCGCCACTGCGACATCCGCGTCGTCCTCCGGCGCGAGGAGATGATCCTCTCGGGACCGCAGGCGGACGTGGATCGCGCCTCCCCCACGGCGCGGCGCATGATCCGCTACGCGCGGCTGCGCCGCCCCTTCGACGCGGTGGACGTCGAGCGTTTCCTCGAAGCGCCCGCCGACGGCGACGGCGGCTCGCGGAAGGCCGCCGGCAGCCCGGGCTCCGGCCAGGGAGAGGTCGCGCTGGCGGGGGCCCGGCGCGCGATCCGCCCCAAATCCCCGGGACAGGACAAGTACCTGGCCGCGATGCGCGAGCGCGACATCGTCGTCGGCATCGGCCCGGCCGGCACCGGCAAGACCTATCTCGCCGTCGCCGCGGCGGTCGAGGCGCTGAACCGGAAGCGGATCCGCCGCATCATCCTCACGCGGCCCGCGGTCGAGGCCGGCGAGGCGCTCGGCTTCCTGCCCGGCGACATCCGCGAGAAGGTCGACCCCTACCTGCGCCCGCTCTACGACGCGCTCGAGGACATGATGCCTCAGGAGCGCGTCCGCCGCGCGATCGAGGACCGCGTGATCGAGGTCGCCCCGCTCGCGTACATGCGCGGCCGGACGCTCTCCGACGCGTTCCTCATTCTCGACGAGGCGCAGAACGCGACGACCGCCCAGATGAAGATGTTCCTCACCCGGCTCGGGCTGAACTCCAAGACCGTGATCACGGGGGACAAGACGCAGATCGACCTCCCGCGCCCCGAGGACTCGGGACTCCTGGAGATCGAGGAAGTCTTGCGCGACGTGGTCGGGATCGACTTCGTTTATCTGGATGACGCGGATGTCGTCCGGCACCGACTCGTGAAGGAGATCATCCGCGCGTACCGGGAGTCCGAGCGTTGAGTTTCTTCGGCCGCGTCCGAGACTACCTGCGCCCCGTGAACCGGCCGCCGGCCGGCGGCCGTCGGGACGCGTGGGTCCACCACGGATTCCGGGCCGGGATGGTCGCCGTCATCGCCCTCGCCGTTCCCCTCATGTTTCCGCAGAGCACGCCGAGCGGGTTCGACGGCATCGACCCCGGCAGCGTCGCCCGGCAGACGATCAACGCGGACTTCGATTTCGACGTGCCCAAGGACCCGGACCGCCTCCTGGAGCAGCAGGACGACGCGGAGGCCGGCGTGACGCCGAGGCTGCGTTTCGAGCCCGCGCGCGCGGACAGCATCGTCGAGCGCCTGAACGCCTTCATCGCCCAGCTCGACTCCGTCATCCCCTCGGCGGAGGCGCGGGTCGCGGAGGAGGGGCTCCCCGCCGCGGCCGGCGCCGCGCTCGTCCGGGGCGAAGTCCGGCAGATTGCGGGCGGGATCGGGGTCGACCTGTCGGCCGAGGGCGTGATCGATTCGCTCCAGGTCGAGTACCTCCTCGACGAGGCGTCGCGCGGCCGGTTGCGCGACGAGCTCGAGGCGGCCTTCGATGGACTGCGGGAGGGCGTGATCCGCGAGAGCGAACTCGCGGACATCAGCGCCGCGAACGTCGTCGTGCGCGAGGGATCCGCCGGCGACGACCGCGTGCGCGCCGTCGGGGATCTCGTCCGCCTGGGCGACTTCACGCGGGCGGCCCGCGAGGGGGTGGGAGACCGGCTGCCGCCAGGGGGCGCGGCCCTCTTCCAGCAACTCCTCCTCATGGGGCAGCCGACGCTGCGCATCGACCAGGACGCGACTCGCCAGGCCCGGGAGCAGGCCCGCGCCGCGATCCCCCAGGTCGAGGGCTTCGTGCTCGAGGGAGAGCGCATCATCACCGAGAACACGGTGGTGACGGAGGAGGACTATCGCAGGCTCCTCGCCTACCAGGCCCAGATCCTGGAGCGCGGCGGGACGCGCACGACATCGGACTTCCTCCGCAACGTGGGCATGGTCCTCCTCGTCGTGAGCATGCTCGGGATTCTCGTCTTCGCGACGTTCCGCTTCCGCCGCGACATCTACGAGAACCTCCCCAGCTTCACCGTCCTGCTCGGGCTCGTCGTCATCGTGATGGCGGCGGCCGGCGCCGTGGCCGCCACGCAGGGGTCTCCCGCGCTGGTGCCGGTCGCGCTGGCCGGCCTCCTCGCGGCCGCCCTGTTCGACAGCCTCCTCGGCCTCGTCGTCGTCTCGACGATCACGGGGATCCTCATGGGCCAGCCGCATTTCTCGGGACTCGCGGCCCCCATGGTGACCGTGGCGGGCGGGGTCACGGCGGCCTTCGCGGTCCACACGATCCGCACGCGGTCGCAGAGCTGGGTCCTCGTGATGCTGATCACCGCGGCCTACGTAGGGGCCGGCCTCCTGCTCGTCCTCACGGGCCACTACGCGCTGGGCGAGATGGGGTCGACCGCGGCGCTCGGGTTCCTCAACGCCACCGTGTGCGTCGGACTCGGCGTCGGCGTCGGCCTCCCGCTGCTCGAGACCTTCACCGGGCGGACGACGGAGGCGTCGCTGCTCGAACTCTCCGACATGAACCGGCCGCTCCTGAGGCGGCTGGCGCGCGAGGCGCCCGGCACCTACGCCCACTCGATCAACGTTGCGAACCTCGTCGAGGCGGCCTGCGAGGCGATCGGGGCCGACGCCGTGCAGGGCCGCGTGGGGGTCTACTACCACGACATCGGGAAGCTCGAGCGGCCGCAGTATTTCATCGAGAACCAGCCGCGGGGGCTGAACCCGCACGACCATCTCACGCCGTGGCAGAGCGCCGAGATCCTGCGCGACCACGTGCGCCACGGGCTCGCCATGGCCGAAGAGGCGCGTCTGCCAGAGGTCGTGAAGGACTTCATTCGCGAGCACCACGGGACGCAGTTCATCCGCTATTTCCTCGAGAAGGCGCGCGCTCAGGACGGCGTCGCGGAGGTGGACCCGAGCGACTTCGCCTACCCCGGCCCCAAGCCGCAGAGCAGGGAGACGGGCGTGGCGATGCTGGCGGATGCGGTGGAGGCCGCGTCGCGCGTCCTCTCGAACCCGAGTCCCGAACGCATCCGGGCGCTCATCGACCGCCTCGTGCAGGACCGCATCGACCACGGGGAACTCGACGACTGCCCGCTCACGTACCGCGACGTCCGCATTGTCAAGCGGGAGTTCGCGCACGTCCTAACCGGACTCTATCACCACCGCATCGACTATCCGAAGCCGACGGCGCCCGGCGAGAGGCCCGGCGGCCCGGGCGCGACGGCCGCCGGCGAGGGGCCGGAGAAGAGCGGCGTGGAGGAGGCGGCCGCGACCGCCGGGGAGAAGGGCGCGTCGGCGCCGATCGACCTCGAGCAGGCCGCGCAGGGCGACACCGGGCCCATCCCCGCCCTGGATTCGGAAGGAGTCGCCAGCGGGCGGACGGATTGACCGAACCCGTGCCGCCCGCGGTCCGCATCGACTTCCCCTCCGGAGAGGACGATTGGCGAGGTCCCTCCGAGGCGGAGTTGCAGGTGGCCGCGCGGGCGGCCCTTCGCGCGGGCGGCGCCGCGTGCGAGGGCGCCGAGCTTTCCGTCACCTTCCTCCCGGCGGCAGCCATGCGCGCCCTGAACCGGGACTACCACGGGGTCGACGACCTCACGGACGTGCTCGCGTTCGGGCTCGGCGAGGACCCGCTCGTCGGCGACATCTACATCTCCCCGGAAGCGGCCGAGGCTTCGGCGGGCGAGCTGGGGCTCGATCCGGCTGCGGAGATCCTGCGCCTCGTCATCCACGGCGTCCTTCATCTGCTCGGACACGACCATCCGGAAGGCGAGGCGCGCTACGCCTCTCCGATGTTCGAACTCCAGGAGCGGCTGCTCGCGCGGCTGCTGGCCGAGTTTCGCGGCCGCGCGTAGCATTCCCCGTCCTCCGGAGCCTTCCCGAAGGCCCTGATCCGCGAACCGCCCGCCTCCGCGGGCCGGCTGCCGAGCGAGCATGCACGAGCACCCGGAAGAGCAGCGCCACCTCCTGATCGAGGAGGTCCGCATCCGCCTCGGGGCGGGCGACGTGGACGCGCTCCTCGCGTTCGTGGAACCGCTGCATCCGAGCGACATGGCGGACGTGCTCGAGCACGTGGAGGAGGCCGAGCGCATGGCCCTCCTCCAGCTCATCCCGGCCGCCCTCGCCTCGGACGCCCTTGCGGAAATGGAGGAGGAGGAGAAGCCCGGCGAGCTGCTCGCGAGCATGGAGCCGGAGCGGATCGCCGAAATCGTCGAGGAACTCGCGGACGACGACGCGGCTGACCTCATCGGCGAACTCGACCCGGAGGAGCGGGACCGCGTCTTCGAGTCGATGCCGGACGAGGAAGAGCGGGAGATCCGCGAACTGCTCGAGTATCCGGAGGAGTCCGCGGGCGGGATCATGACGCGCGAGCTGTGCGCGGTGGACTCCGAGGCGACGGCGGCCGCGGCGATCGAGGAGTTGCGCGCCCAGGCTGAGGAGACCGAGGACCTCTACACCGTGTTCGTCGTCGGCCAGCGGGGGCGGCTGCGCGGCGTCGTCACGCTGCGCGACCTCGTGCTCGCGGCGCCCGAGACGCGGATCTCCGACCTGCTCGAGGAACCTCCGGCCGTGGTTTCGGTGGATCTCGACCAGGAGGAGGTGGGGAGGATCCTGTCCCGCTACAACCTCGCCGCGATCGGGGTCATCGACGACGAGGGACGGCTGGTGGGACAGATCACCTTTGACGACGTGATCGACGTCGTCGAGGCGGAGGTCACCGAGGACATCCTGCGCTTCGCCGCGGTGTCGGACGAGGAGCTGCTGCGCGGCACGACGCTCGGCGCGATCCGGAGCCGGCTGCCGTGGCTCGCGGTGAACGCGCTCACGCTGGCGGTCGCGGCGGTCGCGGTGTGGATGTACCGGGGGACGATCGAACAGCTGGCGATCCTTGCGGCCGTGATGCCCGTGATCGCGGGACTGGGCGGCAACGCGGGCACGCAGGCGCTGGCGGTCACGATCCGCCGCATCGCGCTCGCCGACGAACTGCCCGGAGAGCGCTGGTCCGCCGTGGTCAAGGAACTCGTCGTGGGCCTGGTGAACGGGGTCGTGATCGGGCTGCTCGTGGCGCTCGTCTCGCTGCTGCTCCCGAATACCGAGGCCGTCTTCGGGCTCGTCGTGATGATCGCCACGTGGGCCAACCTCGCCGTGGCCTCCGCGCTGGGTGCGTTCTTCCCGATCCTGCTGGAGCGGTTCGGCGCGGACCCGGCGGTCGCCTCGTCGGTCTTCGTCACGACCTTCACGGACCTGATCGGGTTCGTGCTGCTGCTGGGGCTCGCGACCCGGTTCCTCCTGTGAGGGCGGGAGACGCGGGGTGAGTCCGGCGTTCGACGCGGGGGGGGGCGCCGGCCGCATCGCGGGCGGCGAGCCCCTGGCGCTGGCCCGGGGGATCTCGCACGTCGAAAACGAGAGCGACGGATTCGAGGCGCTTCTCGAGCGGCTGGACGGGCGCACCGGACGCGCGCGGCGCATCGGCATCACGGGGCCGCCCGGCGCCGGCAAGTCGACG
>VXMQ01000129.1 GCA_009841015.1 Candidatus Palauibacter denitrificans
GAACCGCGCCTACGACGGCGCTCCGGGCAGCGTGTGAGAAATCCGGGCTAG
This sequence comes from Candidatus Palauibacter denitrificans, assembly GCA_009841015.1. Taxonomy (GTDB): domain Bacteria; phylum Gemmatimonadota; class Gemmatimonadetes; order Palauibacterales; family Palauibacteraceae; genus Palauibacter; species Palauibacter denitrificans. The sequence goes on from VXMQ01000129.1 coordinate 52, forward strand.
CCGGCCCTGGCGTCGATCCGCTCGATGTCGGTTCGCACCATGAGGCGGATCATCGCCTCGAACGACATGCGGGGCTCCCAGCCCAGCCGCCGCTTCGCCTTCGACGGGTCGGCGCAGAGCCGCTCGACCTCGGCCGGCCGCAGGAGCGCGGGATCCTGCTCGACGTGCTCGCGCCAGTCGCGCCCGATCTCGTCGAACGCGACCTCGATCAGTTGTTGCACCGAATGGGTCACGCCGGTCCCGATCACGTAGTCCTCGGGCGTCTCCGCGCGCAGCATCAGCCACATCGCCTCGACGTAGTCGCCCGCGAATCCCCAGTCGCGCTCCGCCGTGAGGTTCCCGATCGACAAACGGTCGGCGAGTCCGCGATGGATGCGGGCCGCCTCCCGGCTCACCTTGCGCGTGACGAACTCGCGGCCCCGCCGGGGACTCTCGTGGTTGAAGAGGATCCCGCTCGTCGCGAACAGGTCGTAGCTCTCCCGGTAGTTCACCGTGATGAAGTGGCCGTACACCTTCGCGACGCCGTACGGGCTGCGCGGATAGAACGGCGTGTCCTCATTCTGCGGCGTCTCCCGCACCTTCCCGAACATCTCCGATGAAGAGGCCTGGTAGAAGCGGATCGCGGGGTCGACCGCGCGGATCGCCTCGAGCATGCGCGTGACCCCCAGCGCCGTGAACTCACCCGTCAGCAGGGGCTGATCCCAGGAGGTGGGGACGAAGGACTGCGCGGCGAGGTTGTACACCTCCCGCGGCTCCACGCGTTCGAGAACGCGAATGAGCGACAACTGGTCGAGCAGGTCCGCCTGGTGGAGGGTGATCCGGTCCCGCAGATGCGAGATGCGGTCGTACTTCTCCACCGAGGAACGGCGCACGATGCCGTGTACCTCGTACTCCTTGTCGAGCAGGAACTCGGCCAGGTAGGAGCCATCCTGTCCCGTGATGCCGGTGATGAGCGCGATCATGGCGGCCGAATATGCGCGGCCGCCGCGCCGCGGCCAACCGAGGGTGGTCCCGAAGAGCTCGGCGTCGTCGCGCCGCTTGACCGAAGACAACCCGAATCCGACATTCCCCTTCCCGCCGCCGGCCGGGCTGCGGGACACCAGAGGTGGAAAGAAAAAGAGGCAGAGGAGGTCTCGCGATTCCGCGCGCGACGCCGGTTCCGGAATGGGTGCCCGATCTTCCCGCGAGCCCGGGCGTCTACGTCTTCGTGGATGCGCACGGGCATCCTCTCTATGTGGGGAAGAGCGTGAACCTGCGGCGGCGCGTGCGGGGCTACTTCTACTCGGGGGGACCAACGAACGAGCGTCTGGCCGAGATGCTGCGGATCGCCCGCGGCGTCGAGGCGCACCCGACCGGGAGCGACCTCGAGGCGCGACTCGTGGAGGCGGAGCGCATCCTCGGCCAGCGTCCGCCCTACAACAAGGCGCTCAAGCGGCGCGACGCCGGCTGGTATCTGGAACTGCGCCGGAACGAACCCTTCCCGCGGTTGCGCGTCGTGCGCCGGCCGCGCCGGGCCGAGGCCCGGTACGTCGGCCCCTTCTGGAGCCGCCGGTTGCCCGAGCGCATCCGTCGCCTCGTGGAGAAGATCGTCCGGCTGCGGAGCTGCGCCGAATCGGTGCACCCGGACCCGGCGCGGAGCCCGTGCATGCAGTTCGACATGGACCTCTGCACCGCGCCCTGCGCGCGCCGGGTGGGACTCAACGCCTATCGGCGGCAGGCGGAAGCGGCCGGGCGCCTGCTCGCCGACCCGGGCTATGCGTGGGAACTCATGGACCGTTTCACGGAGGCGCGCGACGCCGCATGCGAGCGGCTGGAGTTCGAGCGGGCCGCGGCGGCGCAACTTCGCCTCGACTGGATCGAGGAACTTGAGGAGCTTCGGTTCCTGCTGGAGCCGGAAGCGGAGCCGCACTCCTGGCTCATCGTGCTCCCCGGGCTCGACGAGGCGCACCGGATGCTCCAGCCCGTGGCGCGCGGGCAGGTGCTCCGGCGGCACCGCGTAGACTGGGTCGAGGGCGCCTGGGAGGAGGCCGTACAAAACGCCTGCTACGCCGTGCGAGTGGCGGAGTTGCGGGCGCCCACCGTGCTGTCCCCACGGGAGTCCGTGCCCAGCGCGATGGTCGGCCGCTGGCTCGAGGAGGGCGGTGACGGCGGGCACGCGATCGACCTGACCCGCCTGGACGCTGCCGGCGCCATCGACCGACTCCGGCGACTCGCGTCCTGACGCCGGCCAGGAACCCCCTCACAATCAACGGGTCTTGAGTCCCATGCTTACGAACTCAGATGTCGTCGCGGCCCGCGAGCGGATCCGGTCGGGCGTGGCGCGGACCACCTGCCCGCAGTCCTTCGCCCTGGAGGCGCGCGCCGAAGGCCGCTTCCATCTCAAGACCGAGTTCCGGCAGCGCACCGGGTCGTTCAAGGACCGGGGATCGCTCCACAAGCTCCTGCGCCTCGGCCCGGCCGCCCGCGAGGGCGGCGTCGTGGCGGCCAGCGCGGGGAATCACGCCCAGGCCCTCGCGTATCACGCCTCCCGGCTGGAGATCGCCTGTACGATCGTGATGCCCACGCACGCGCCCCTCATCAAGGTCGCCCACACGCGCGGCTACGGCGCCCGCGTGATTCAGACCGGGGAGACCCTCTCCGACGGGATGGCGCTCGTCGATCGCCTGGCCCGGGAGGAGGGACTCACGCCCGTCCACGCCTTCGACGACCTCGATGTGATGGCGGGCCAGGGGACGATCGGGCTGGAGATTCTCGAACAGGTGCCCGACCTCACGACGGTCATCGTCCCCGTCGGAGGGGGCGGGATGATCTCCGGCATCGCGACCGCCGTGAAGGCGCAGCGCCCCAGGGTGCGCGTCATCGGAGTGGAGGCTGCGGCCTCGCCCGGGGCCCGGGAGTCGCTGGCCGCCGGGAAGCCCGTACACCTGGAGAACTCCGATACGCTCGCGGACGGCATCGCCGTGAAGCGGATCGGCGACCTCGCCTTCCCACACCTTGCTACGCTCGTGGACGACGTCGTCCTCATCGACGAGGAACAGATCACCCGTGCGATTTTCTTCCTTCTCGAATCCGAGAAGTTCGTCGTGGAGGGCGGCGGAGCGGTGTCCGTTGCCGCGGTCCTCGAGGGGAAGGTCGACCTGGGCCCGTCCGATGTCACCGTCTGCATCCTGTCCGGCGGCAACATCGACATGAACCTCGTGTCGCGGGTCATTGACCGCGCGCTCTGGGCCGATGGCCGGCTCGCGCGCCTCGCGGTGGTCGTTCGCGACCGCCCCGGCTACCTGAACGAAGTGACGGCGCTCGTCGCGATCGAGGGCGCCAACGTTCTCCATATCGAACATACGCGCGCCTTCGGGGACATCTCCGTCGGGAAGGTGGGGATCGAACTCACGATCGAGACGCGCGGCCGCAACCATATCGCAACGATCGTGGCCAGGCTCCGCGAACTCGGCCACCGCGTGGCAGAACTCTCCTGACCCGCCACGGCTCCGGTCGAGGATCAGACCGTGTCGTCGACCTCGGCCAGCGCTTTCTGCAGTTCGCGCCGGGCCACGCGCGTGACCAGGACGACGACGGCGGCCGTCGCGGCGAGGCCGGCCACGAGCAAGGCGGTCTGCCCCCAGCTCGCCGCGCCGCCGGACGCCTCGGCCACTTCCGCTCCGGCCGCGCCGATGTACACGTACAGGAGCGTCCCCGGGAACATCCCCACGAGCGAGGCCGCGACGTACTGGGTGAAGGGCACGCCGGTGAGGCCGTAGAAGTAGTTCTGCGCGCTGAACGGGAAGACCGGCGAGAGGCGGGTGAGGAAGACGATGCGCCAACCCTGGGTTTCGACCGCGCGGTCGATCGCCCGCAGCGCAGGGCGGTTGGCGAGGAGCTTCTCGACGCGGTCGCGCAGCACGTAGCGGGCGATGAGGAAGGCGAGCGCGGCCCCGATGTTCGCGCCCACGAACACGGTGAGCGTGCCGAGCGCGAGGCCGAAGGTGACGCCCCCGGCGATCGTCAGCGCCGAACCCGGCACGAACAGGACCACGGCGAGCGCGTAGAAGAGTCCAAAGAAGAAGGGTCCCAGCCACCCCAGTCCCGCCGTGGTCTCGCGCAGCCAGGTGACGAGTCGTGCCAGGAAGCCCAGGTCCTCCGCCGCCACGGACTCCGAAGCCTGGGGCTCCGAGGCCTGGGCGGCCTGTGCGGGGACCGGCCCGGCGGCCAGGAGGGCGGGTGGCGCGGCGAACTCCGGACCTGCGCGGGCAACCAGGAGATCGACCGCGCACTCGGCGGGTCCCGGTACGAGCAGCGCGAGAAAGAGCGCGGTCCAGGCCGCCGCCGAACCCCGCCGTCCGTTTCGCCGCAGCCCCGGAACCACTACGGCCTCTCCAGCCGGTTATGGGCCGCGAGGATGCGCTGCACTTCGTCGTGCGGGAGTCCGGGCACCATGTTCCCGTCCCGCCCCACCATGGTACGGCCCGCGACCATCGCGTTCGTGATCGCCTCCTCCGTGGCCTGGGCCGTCGCGAGCAACAGCGGCGAGATGGCGTCGTTCGACATCACCTCGACGGTCGTGTTCCCGCCCCGGCTCCACGCCCCGCGGTTCGCCGTCGAGAAGGCGATGAAGATGTCGCCGGAACTGTTCGCCCCGTAGCCCCCCATGCGCCCGATCCCGATCGGCGCCCGGCGCGCGAGCCGCTTCAGCTGGTGCGGGAGCAGCGGAGCGTCCGTCGCGATGACGACGATGATCGAGCCGAGACCGTCGAACGCGCCCGCGTCCGCCGATCCGCCCGCGCCGCCGGGCGGCGTCCAGTCGAGGAGTTCCTGTCCGACCGGCACGCCCGCGATCAGCAATTCCGGCCGCCGCCCGTAGTTGCACTGCGCGAGCACGCCGACGGTGTAGTCCCCGACGAGCCGGGACGAAGTCCCGATCCCGCCCTTGAACGAATTGCACACCATGCCCGTCCCGCCGCCGACCGATCCCTCGGTGACCGAGCCGGATGCCGCACTCTCGATCGCCGCGAACACGTGCTCCTTGCCGACGTGGAACCCGTTGATGTCGTTGAGCCGCCCGTCCCAGGTCTCCGCCACGAGGGGCAGGCTCCACCAGATGCCCGGCGCGATGGGATGGTTCGCCTCCGCGTCGCGCGACCACTCGATGACCGCCTGGTGGACATCTCCCACGCTGTGGGTATTGGTGATCATCACGGGACCCTCGAGGAAGCCCGACTCCTCGACCCAGGTCGTCCCCGTCATCTCGCCGTTTCCGTTGAGCGAGTACCAGCCGGCGAAGACGGGTTCGTAGCTCTCCGTGCGCGGGAGCACGGCGGTCACGCCCGTGCGCACGGGGCCCTCCCCGACGACGAGCGCCCCCTCCCCTTCGATGATCGTCGCGTGCCCGACCCGGACGCCGGCCACATCGGTGATCGCGTTCCAGGCTCCGGGCTCCCCCGGGAAGGGGATCCCGAGGTCCCGCGCCCGCGGCGCCGTCTGGGCGCTGGGGGGGGCGGCGGCCAGATCTCCGGCAGTGAACACTGCGGCGGTGAGCGCTCCGGCGGTGAGCGCTCCGGCGGCGGCCAGCATCGGCGCGGCCGGGCGCCGGCGGGCCGATCCCGTTCGTGGAAAGAAGAACATCGACACCTCCGTTATCTGAACGTGCCCTGGATTCCCAGCGTCCACAGGATGTCCGCCCGCAGGCCGGCGGCCTGGACCGGAAGCAAGGCGTTCGTCGCGAGAATCATGTCCCGGCCGAGCATGTACTTGAGCCCAACGGCAAGGTCGATGAAGCGGCGATCGACGTCCGGGAGGGATGATGACTCGACGGTGAGCGACGGGGTGCCGACGAAGGTGACAGGACCCGGCAGCGGATGCTCCGGATCCGCCAGTTCCCAGCGGGTGATGAGGTCGGCGGCGACCGTGACGACATCGGACGCCCGGGCATCGAAGCCCACGGTCGCGAGCCACGCGTCCCGGTCGAAGTTCCTGTCGCGCAGGTTGCCTTCGCGCAGGAGATACCCGGCGTTGAGATGGGGCGAGAACCGTCCCCGGTTGAGGGAGAGAATCGCCATGGCGCGGCCACGCCCCTCGCCGAGGCCCAGCAGATCTTCCTCCTGGCCCGTGGGGAAGGTGACGTCCGCCAGCAGCGCCATGCCCAGGGGCGGCGGCGCCCGGCCGACGGTCGTCCCGCCGGTGAGGTTGATCTTCACGCGGGCGGAGACATCGCCGATTCCGGTCGCCGACCCTCTCACGGAGTTGCTCGCCTCGAGGACCGGCGCGGTGGGCGTGCCGCCGAAACGGTGCGCAAGCGCGTTGCCGAACGGCAGTATCTGGGCGTGTGCCGTCCCCCTCAGATTGGTCCGCACGACCGGCACCGCGAATCCCACGTCGAGGAAGGACGCCAGACCGGCGCTCAGGACCGCCGTGGCCACCGTGTAGTCGAGGTCGAGGTTCGTCCGCACCCGGAACACGTCGCGCTCGAATAGCGGCAGGCCGAGCCCGGGGTCCGGACCCAGGGCGACGTTCGAGTCCTCGTGGAAGAAGTTCAGGACGAGGTTGTCCGCGGGCACACCGCTGAAGTTCGTGACCTGGAACGCCGTCGCTTCGAGGCCGAGAAAGAACCGCCCCATCCCGAGGGTCTCCGCCCGTTCCGCGAAAATCGGCCCGAACGACGCGCTCCGATCTTCGTCCGACCAGATCCGGCCGCCGGACATCGCGGTCGGAGGAAGGCTGCCCACGACGCCGGCGATCCCCCCCTGGAAGGCGAGGATGAGCGCGTCGTTTCGCGGGACCCGTTCGCGCAGGTAGTGCCGGCCGTGCTCCGTATCGAAATTTCCTGTCTCCTCGAAGTCCGGGTCGAGGCACAGAGGCACCCCGCACTGCCCGAACGCGAACAGTTCCAATACGAGGTCCGCAAGCGACTGCGCCGCGACCGGCCGGCCTGTCACCAACGTCAGCGCCACCGTGACCATGAGCCCCGCGACGGCCCGTCCGTGCATCTCGCCTCCCATCGAGTTTCCGCTCCGGTGGCGCTGAAGGTTCGCGCGCCGGTCGGGCGCGGCAAGATGACCCGTTGACCTCCGGCGCCCTCCGCGCTCATCCTCGGGCCATGCCTTCATCACGCCCGCGTCTGACAACAGCCGCCTCGGCGCCTGCGTTACGCCGGCGCAGCCAGGACACCCACGACGTCATCATCGTCGGCTCCGGCGCGGGGGGCGGGATGGCCGCCTACGTGCTCGCCTGTCACGGCGTCCGGGTTCTGCTCCTCGAGGCTGGGCGGGACTACGATCCGGTGTCGGAGACCCCGATGTTCCAGCTCCCCGCCGACGCGCCGCTCCGGGCCGCGGGGACCGCCGACAAACCGTTCGGCTTCTACGATGCGACCGTGGACGGCGGCTGGCGCGTCCCCGGCGAACCCTACACGAGCGCCGAAGGGGTCAACTTCATGTGGTGGCGGGCGCGCATGCTCGGCGGGCGGACGAACCACTGGGGCCGGATCTCGCTCCGCATGGGCCCCTACGACTTCAAGCCCTACAGCCGGGATGGGCTCGGATTCGACTGGCCGATGACGTACGACGACCTCGCGCCGTGGTACGACCGCACCGAGGCCTTCATTGGCGTCTACGGTTCGAGCGAGGGGCTCGAGAACACGCCCGACTCCTCCGACGGGATCCTCCAGCCGCCGCCCGCGCCGCGCGCCTACGAACTGCTGGCGAAGAAGGCGTGCGGGGGTCTCGGGATCCCGGTCGTGCCCGCGCACATCGCGATCCTCACCGAAGCGCAGGACGCGGAAGGCCTGTCGCGGATGCTGTGGCCGGGCAACGCGCTGGCGCAGCGGGTGACGCGCGACGCCATGCGCGGCCGCGCACCCTGCTACTGGGCAACGCCGTGCGGGCGCGGCTGCTCGATCAAGGCCAACTTCCAGTCGCCGACCGTCTGCCTGCCGCCGGCGCAGGCGACCGGCAACCTCACCACGATCACCGACGCCATGGTGCGCGAGGTGACGCTCGATGCGCAGGGACGGGCGAACGGGGTTCACTACGTCGACAAGCAGGCGCGCGCCGACCGCCATGCCGCGGCGCCGGTCGTCATCCTCGCGGCCAGCGCCCTAGAATCCGCCCGCATCCTCCTCAACTCCCGCAGTTCGCTCTTCCCCGATGGGCTCGCCAACGGGAGCGGACTCGTCGGCAAGTACATCATGGACACCGTGGGCGCCGGCGTCTCCGGCCAGATTCCCGCGCTCGAGTACCTGCCGCGGCACGCCGAGGAGGGGGCTTCGGCGATGCACATGTACATGCCGTGGTGGCTGTACGGGGAGCAGGCGGCGGGACGCCTCGATTTCGCCCGCGGCTACCACATCGAGTTCGGCGGCGGGCAGCGGATGCCGGGATACGGCGCCTTCAGCGGCATCGAGCCGCTCACCGAGGGCGCCTACGGACAGCGCTTCAAGGAGGAATGCCGCCGCTACTACGGTTCGTTCACGTACTTCGACGGCCGCGGCGAGATGATCCCCAACGAGGACTGCTACTGCGAGATCGATCCCGACGTCGTCGATCAGTGGGGCATCCCCGTGCTCCGGTTCCACTGGAAGTGGTCCGACCACGAACTCAACCAGGCCCGTCACATGCAGCAGACGTTCGCCGGGATCATCGAGGAGATGGGCGGGCGCGTGCTCTCGACGGTGCAGACGGACGGCGCCCGCGCGATCCTGGCGCCCGGCCAGATCATCCACGAGGTGGGCGGGGTGCGGATGGGAGACCGGCCGGAGAACTCCGTCCTCAACCAGTACTGCCAGTCGTGGGAGGTCCCGAACCTGTTCGTGATGGACGGCGGGCCGTTCGTCTCCAACGCCGACAAGAACCCGACGCTCTCCATCATGGCGATCGCCTGGAGGTCGTCGGAGTACCTCGTGGACCAGCTTCGGCAGGGGGCGCTCTGATGGCGGACCGCGAACGCGCACGGGAGCACGAACGGGAACCGGAGGCGACCGAGGGACTGACCCGCCGCCGGGCGCTGCAGGTGCTTGCCGCCGGGGCGGCGGGCGCGGCGGCGTTCTCCTCGGCGGCGTGCAGGGACGAGGCGGAGCCCGGAGCGACGGGCAGCGAGAACCCGGCCGACCCCGCCGGCTTCTCCGGTGCCACGAGCGGCGGCAACCCCCGGGCCGCCGGCACGCCGACGGACCCCGACCTCGTCTCGCCCGTCGTGTGGTGGAACCTGGTCCTGACCGAGGACGAACTCGCCACCCTCGCCGCCCTGTGCGACGTCATCATCCCTGAAGATGAACACTCCCCCGGCGCTGCGGCGCTCGGGGCGCACGGCTTCATCGACGAGTGGGTGAGCGCGCCCTACGACGGAAACCGCGACGATCTGACGCTTGTGCGCGGCGGGCTCGTGTGGCTGGACATCGAATCGGCGGAACGTTTCGGGGGCCGATTCACGGAACTCACGCTCGAGCAGAAGCACGCGATCTGCGACGACATCTGCTGGGTCGGGAACGCGGCTCCGGAGTACCGGGTCGCGGCCCGTTTCTTCGACCGGGTGCGGGATCTCACGTCGACCGCGTTCTGGACGACGGCGGAAGGGATGGCCGACCTCGGCTTCGTGGGGAACCGGCCCATGCCTCGCTTCGACGGCCCGCCCCCGGAGGTTCTCCAACGCCTGGGTCTGGCCTAGACGCTGTCGGCGCGAGACCATGCAGCAGGTTTCCTCCGTACACCGCTTCCCGGAGTGAGGCGCAGCATGACGTTGAAGAACGGATTTTCCCGGCGCGACTTCGTTCGGGCCTCGGGCGCGGCCGGCCTCGGCCTGAGCATCGTACCCGCGCATGTCCTCGGCGGGCCCCGGCACCGCGCTCCCAGCGACACGCTGAACGTGGCGCATATCGGCGTCGGCGGCATGGGGGGCGGCGACGTGCGCGGCATGGCGGGGGTCGGTGAGAACATCTACGCCCTCTGCGACGTGGACGAGCGCCAGGCGGCCGGATCCTGGAGCGCCTTCCCGCGGGCCAAGCGCTACCGCGACTTCCGCGCGATGCTCTCGGAAGAGGCCGACAACATCGACGCGGTCCTGATCTCCACGCCGGACCACACGCATACCGCGGCCGGGATGATGGCCCTTTCGCTGGGCAAGCCCACCCGCATCCAGAAGCCGCTCGCGACCACGATCTGGGAGGTGCGCCAACTCGTCGCCGCCGCGGAGAGGGCGGGGGTCGCCACGCAGATGGGGAACCAGGGTCACGCCCAGGACGGTACGCGGGAGATTCGCGAGTGGTACGAGGCCGGCGCCATCGGCGAGATCCGGCGCGTCGAGTACTGGACGAACCGTCCCATCTGGCCGCAGGCCCTCCTGCGGCCGACGGATGCGCACCACGTCCCGCCGTGGCTGGAGTGGGACCTGTGGCTCGGGCCCGCGGCCGACCGTCCCTACCACCCGGCGTACGCGCCCTTCAACTGGCGGGGCTGGTGGGACTTCGGGACCGGCGCGCTGGGCG
>VXMQ01000009.1 GCA_009841015.1 Candidatus Palauibacter denitrificans
CGAGCCCGAACGGCTCGGGGCGTTCCTCCGCTCGCGGATCGCGCTCGACCGGCCCCGGCGCGCGGTCGAAACGCTGCGGCTCGAGCTCTTCCGCTTTGGTCCGGCGAGCGCGCAGACGGGGCTCTTCGACCCGAAGGAAGGCGCGGCCCGCGCCCTCGGTTCGCTGGAGACGAAGGATGGCGAACTCCTGCCCGCGTTCCGCCGCGCGGCGCGCCTGTTGCGGCTGCGGCTGGGAGGCGCCGCGCTGTTCAGGGTGCTCGAACTCGAGCCGAACTCCCGGATCCCCGAGCGCCGGCACGCGCTCATGGAGATCGCGTAGCAGGTGTGGCCAATCCCCGGCCGCCGAGGCCGAAGCCGCCCGCGGGGAAGCTGCGCCCGCTCAACCGGCCGCGTCCGGTGCGGGTCCGGCTCGGCGCCGCCGGGGTGCCCGTGAGCCTCGAGATCCGGGGGCGCTGGCGACGGATCGGCGACGTGTCCGACCAGTGGCGGATCGATGACGAGTGGTGGAGGGAACCGATCTCGCGTGCCTACTTCTCGATCGTGCTCGAGAACGGCGCCCACCTCACCGCGTACCACGATCTGATGCTGGATCGCTGGTTCCTGCAGCCGGAATAGCCGCCCGTGGTCGACTACGTCGAACTGCACGCGCACTCGGCCTACTCCTTTCTCGATGGGGCGTCGCGGCCCGAGGAACTCGCGGCGCGCGCGCTCGAACTGGGCTATCCCGCGCTCGCGCTCACCGACCACGACGGGCTGTACGGCTCGATGGAGTTCGCTCAATTCGCCCGCGCCCGCGGGCTGCAGCCGATCACCGGCGCGGAACTCACCCTCGCCTCGCCGTTCGCCGCCGCCGGAGACGTTCCCGCGGGAACGTCCGCAGGCCGCGCGCCGGCGGAACGGGGGGCGGAAACGGGCGACTGCCACGTCACGGTGCTGGCGGAGAACGCGGCGGGGTACGCGAACCTGTGCCGGCTCGTCACGCGGGCGCACATGGAGAGTCCGCGCGGGAAGCCCCGGCTCGACCTTGACGCGCTCCTCGAGCGGCCCGAAGGGCTCATCCTCCTCAGCGGGTGCCGCCGGAGTCCACTCCTCGCGGCGCTCGAACGGGGGACGGACGAGGCCGAGCGGCTGGCGGGCCGCCTGCGCGACGCGTTCGGTCCCGGCAACCTCTTCGTCGAGCTCCAGAACAACGCGGTCCACGGCGACCTCGCGCGCGGCCGGGCGCTGGGCGCGCTGGCCGACCGGCTCCGCATCCCGGTCGTGGCCACGGGCAACGTCCACTACCACGTCGCCGACCGGCACCGTCTCCAGGACATCCTGGTCGCGATCCGGAACCGGACGACGGTCGACGATTCGCACGAACTCCGCCGCCCCAACGCCTGCTTCCATCTCGCCTCGCCCCGCGAGATGGCGTGGCGCTTCGCTTCGCGGCCCGACGCGCTCCGCAACACGCGCGCGATCGCCGAGCGCTGCCGGGCGTTCGATCTCACCGCCGACCTCGGCTACCGCTTCCCCGACTTCAAGGGGAGCGGTTTCGCTCCCGCCATGCGCGTCCTGCACCACGTCTGCCGCGGCGCGTTCGAGATCCGCTATCCCCCCGGCAGCAGATACCGACGCGAAGCCGAGGAGCGGCTCGCCTCCGAACTCGCGCTCGTCGAGCGGCACGACCTGGCCGGGTTCTTCCTGGTCTATCACGACATCCTCGAACTGGCCCGGGAGGTCGCGCACCGTGTGCGAGGCGACTCGATGCCGCGCCAACTGCTTCCGCCGGGGCGCGGGCGCGGGTCCTCGGTCTCCTCCATCCTCTGTTATCTGATCGGACTCTCCCACGTCGACCCGGTGCGGACGAACCTCTTCCTCGGCCGCTTCCTGAACGACGCCATGGAAAGCGTCCCGGACATCGACATCGACTTTGCGCGCGATATTCGGGAGGAACTGATCCTCGCCGTCTACGAGCGCTACGGGTACGACCACGTCGGGCTCGTGTGCACCTTCCCCACCTACCGCACGCGCTCGATCGTGCGCGAACTGGGCAAGGCGCTCAGTCTCCCGGCGGGCGACGTGGAGAAGCTGGCCAAACTCGCCGAGCCGGGAGAGGACGGGTTCATGGCCGAACTCGAGCGCATCCCCGGCCTCGAAGCGCGCACCAACTCGCGCATCTGGCGGGTCTTCGCCGAACTGGCGGAGGAGATCAGGGGACTCCCGCGGCACATCTCCCAACATGTGGGCGGGATGATCATCTCGAGCCGGCCGCTGGTGGAGATCGTCCCGCTCGAGCCCGCCGCGTGGGAGGGGCGCGTCCTCTGCCAGTGGGACAAGGACTCCTGCGACGACGCGCGCTTCATCAAGATCGACTTCCTCGCGCTCGGGATGCTGTCGCTCGTCGAGGAGGCGGTGGAGACGATTCATCTGCGCCATGGAGAGGTCCCCGATCTCTCCCGCATCGACTATGAGGATGAGGAGATCTACGACCGCATCTGTTCGGGAGATACGGTGGGGCTGTTTCAGGTCGAGAGCCGCGCGCAGATCCAGATGCTGCGACGGGTGCGGCCCCGGAACCTGGCCGACCTCGCGGTCCAGGTCGCGATCGTGCGGCCGGGCCCGATCGTCGGCGGGGCGGTCAACCCCTACGTCCGGCGGCGCGAGAAGCTGCGCAACGACCCGGACTACGTCGTCCCCTACGACCACCCCCTGCTCGAGGAAGCGCTCGGCGAGACCCTGGGCGTGATCATCTTCCAGGACCAGGTGCTGCAGGTGTGCAAGGCGCTCGCGGGCTTCAGCGACGGCCAGGCCGAGGGGCTGCGGCGCGCCATGAGCCGCAAGCGCTCGCGCGAGGCGCTGCTGGGGTACTGGACGGCGTTCCGGGACGGCGCGGCGGCGAAGGGGGTCAACGGCCCCACCGCGAGGAAAGTGTTCGAGCAGGTCGTCGCGTTCTCGGAGTTCGGGTTCCCGAAATCACACGCGGTGGCGTTCGGACTCCTCGCCTTCCAGTCCGCCTGGCTCCGCGACCGCTACCCGCCCGAGTACTACGTCGGGCTCTTCAACAACCAGCCGATGGGGTTCTATTCGCTCGATGCGATCGGCCGCGATGCGCGCCGGCACGGGGTCGGCGTCCGGCTCCCGGATCTGAACGTCAGCGAGGTCGCCTGCACCGCCGAAGAGGGCGATGTCCGCATCGGTCTCGGCATGGTCCGCGACTGGGGGGCGGAGGCGGCCGAACTCGTCGTGGCCGAGCGCGACCGGGACGGGCCGTTCGCGTCGCTGCCCGACTTCCTGCGCCGCACCCCGGCCGCGCTCAAGCGGGCCGCGATCGAGAACCTGGTCTGGGTCGGCGGGCTCGACTCGCTGGGGATCGAACGCCGCGATCTGCTGTGGCAGACGGGACTCTGGCTGGGCCCGGAGGCCGAGACGGAAGCGGAACGCCGCCGCCGCGAACTGGCGACGGGCGCCGCGGGGCTGGGCGGAGACGCGCCGCCCCCCGCACGGGGCCGCCGAGGCGCCGGCCGCTCGGACCAGGGCCAGACCGAACTCGCGCTCGGCGATCCCTACGCGGATCTCCGCTTCGCGGGCACGCACGACATGGAGAAGCTGATCGCGGAGTACCGCCTCCTCTCCTTCGCCGCCTCGCACCACCACCCGTTCGCGCTCGTGGGCGATCGCCTCCCCGAGCGCACCGTCTCTTCGGCCCGTTTCCCCGACCTCCCGAACCGGAGCGAGGTGCGGGTGGCCGGGATCGTCGTGGCCCGCCAGCGTCCGCACACGGCCAACGGCTACATCTTCATCCTCATGGAGGACGAATTCGGGCCCGTCAACGCGATCGTGAGGCCCGAGGTATACAGGGAATGCCGCGCCGCGATCCGCCTCGAACCCTTCCTCTACATCGACGGCACGCTTCAGAAGGACGGCGCGACGTACAACGTGCTCGCCGGGGGCGTGTACCCGCTGCGCCTGAGCCCCGAACTCCGCACGGTCCGCGAGACGGTCCCGGCCACGACCGACCGGCTCGCCGAGTCCGACCCGTTCGCCGAGTCCGACCCGTTCGCGTACCTGGAGGCGCTCAGACGGGACCCGCCCCCCACCATGAGCTGGGGCCGCGGCGGCGGCTGCCGTTGATGAAGAGTTGACGTCGAAACCGAAGGCACGACGCGGAATCAGGTGCCCGGCGTGGCCTCGAGCGTTTCGAGCCAGCGATAGCCGTAGGCCGGGACGTTGGGCGATCGGGTCATGCCTTCGGGGAACATGTCGAACCTCTCGACGCGCAGGCGGTAGTCGACCTCGTGCCGGGGCTGGAAGCCGACGATCTCGCCGCGGTAGGGGGCGCCGTTGACCACCTTGCAGTACCCGGGATAGCCGTCGTCGCACTCGACCCGGTGGCGATCGATGGCGATCTCCTCCTCCGTGCCCGCCGCCCGCGTTCTCGAGACGACTTCGCTCAGCACGTACCGGCCATCGGCGTACCGGTCGGCCTCGAGGGCGTAGTGGTAGCCGGCTTCGTACTCGAAGCCGGTGACGATGTCGTCGTATGGCGCGCCGTCCACCACCGGGCAGAAGTCGTCGCTCCGCGCGCACACCACCCGTGCCGGACCTACGGACAGAGTGGCCGGGGTGGAGGGCGCCAGGGTCTTCTCCAGCTGCTCCAGCAGACGGTACGCATACCGGCCGGCATCCTGCGGCGGTTCGCCCCCGCCCCAGGGATCGTACTTGCCGATGCGAAGCCGGTAGTCGTAGCCGGCCTCGTACTCGAATCCCTCGATTCCGTCGTAGAACAGCCCGCCGTTGACCACCATGCACGTCCGCACGCCCACCCCGTAGCACTTGGCCAGGGTGGGGCCCACGGTCACATCCAGTGTCTCGAGGTATGCGGGTTCGCCCGGCCCCGAGGAATCGCCACAGCCGGCAACGACCAGGGCCGGCAGAAAGAAGAAAGCGTATCTGCTGGTGCGCATTGGAGCCCTCCTCGGCTGACGGTTCGACTCGAAGGCAATACCCCTCGGCCGCCTACGGGTTCTCCGCCGCGTCAAGCGGACCCGCACGGTCGGTCCGGCCCGCCGTGCGCCTCCGGTGTATCATGTAACGGGAGGCCGGATACCGCTGGGTACAGGGAGGCGCCGGAGATGAATGGGCCACGACGGACCCTCGTCGCCGTCACCGCGGCGCACGCGGCAGCGGGTCTCGTCCTCCTCGCCGGGAGTTTCCTCGCCGGGAGTCTCCCCGCCGCCGCGCAGTCCGCCTCGCAGTCCGCCGCCTCGCCGTCCGCGCCCGGGGCGGCGGTGTGCGTGGGCAGCGAACTGTCCACGCCCCGGACTCCGGATCCCGACCGCCGGTTCGGCTGGGAGGGCATCACCGTGGTCTATCGGTCCGACGTGGCCCTGGCCTACCGGGTCGGCGTCCCGCTCGAAGACCGGCAGGGCGTCGAACGGGCGCTGCGCTCGGAACTCGGCGACCACGCGGATTCTTCGTGTGCCTGGTCGAACCGGGGGGACCGTCACGTCGTCATCGTCAGTTACACGTCGGCGATCCGTCTCGCCCCGACATCGGATCCGGACGGCTCGGCGTACCGGCGTTTCGCCGTGGGGTTCGGGGCGAGCGCGGAGGCGGCCGAGACGAACGCGACGACCGGCAACGACCATTTCGCGAGGTACTACGACGGGCGCGGCTACGAAGTCGTCGCCCGGGAAAGCTGGGGGTCCGCGGAAGACGGCGCGGCGTCCGGCCCGGCCGACCGACCCCGGGAAGAGATGCTCGAGGTGTTCGAGACGTTCCGCGACTGCGCGTTCTGTCCGGAGATGGTCGTGGTGCCGCCGGGGACGTTCACGATGGGCTCGCCGGAGTCGGAGGAGTTCCGCGGAGCCGTCGAGGGTCCGCAGCATTCGGTGACGATAGGGGCTCCGTTCGCGGTGGGCGTGTACGAGGTCACGTTCGCGGAGTGGGACGCGTGCGTGCAGATGGGAGGGTGCCGCTACACGCCGGCCGACCGGCACTGGGGCCGGGAGCGGCGCCCCGTGCTGTACGTGAGTTGGGAGGATGCGCAGGCCTACGTGTCGTGGCTTTCCGGGCTGACGGGGCAGCCGTACCGGCTCCTGAGCGAGGCGGAGTGGGAATACGTGGCGCGGGCCGGAACGGCGACGGCCCGCTACTGGGGGGAGGACGTATCGGAGCTGTGCCGCTACGCGAACGGAGCCGGGGGCGGGCCCAGAGCCCGGTCGTTCAGGGGTCTCCGGTTCAGCCGCGGGTCCGGCAGCGAGCCGCCGTGCAACGACGGGTACGGCGGGACGGCGCCGGTGGGGTCGTTCGCGCCGAACGCGTTCGGGTTGTACGACGTGCTGGGGAACGTGTCGGAGTGGACGCAGGACTGCTGGAACGACAGCCACTCGGGCGCCCCGGCGGATGGGAGCGCCCGGGAGTCGGGAGACTGCGACCGCCGCGTCCTCCGCGGCGGTTCGTGGTTCATCGGCGCCTGGTTCCTCCGCTCCGCGAACCGGTCCAGGGGTCTCCCCGACAGCCGCGACATGTACTACGGGTTCCGCCTGGCCCGAACGCTCCCCTGAAACTCATCGAGACCGATCTGCCCCGAACCCGGCAGCATCCGACCCGCTCGTGTATCATGTCCCGCCATGGAGCGAGAACCGGCGCGGCGCGGCGATCCCCGAATCGTGGACAAGCCCTGGGGGCGCGAGGTGTGGTACGCCCGCACGGACCGCTACGCGGGGAAGGTACTTGAAGTCGAAAAGGGCCACACCCTCTCGCTGCAGAAGCACCTCGTGAAGCACGAGACGATGCTGCTCCAGTCCGGTCGAATGCGCTTCACGCTCAACGATGCGGTCTTCGAGTGGCTCCCGGGCGAGGTCGTCTCGATCCCGCCGGGGAACGTGCACCGCATGGAGGCGCTCGAGGACAGCGTCATCCTCGAGGTCAGCACGCCGGAACTGGACGACCTCGTGCGCCTCGAGGACCGGTACGGACGCGGCTAGCCGAGCGCGTCGAGGATCTCCTCATGGGTCGGGTGCCGACCGGTGGCGGCCTTCGAATAGATGAGATTCCCGTCCGCGACGACCTCGAAGCGGCCGCCGCCGGAGGGGATCATCTCGATATCGACATCCGCGAACCGATCTCTGAGGGTGGCCGCCAGACTGGCGGCTTGCGGTTCGTAGTCTCAAGCGACGCAGTATTCGATGGAAATATGCATCCCTGTCGTCCCTTTCGTCGTCCCTTTTTCCGTTCCGCCGCCGCGCCGCGCGCGCCGGCGAGGGCTCCGATCCGGAGTCCGGCACGTTCGCCGTTGACCCTGTGCGGCACAATGGGGTATCTACGGGCATGAAAAACAAGCCTTCGCAGACGTCGGACCTCGGACCCCTGATCCGCGAGGTCGAATCGCGACTCCCGGACGCGCCCGTCGACGCGGTCCGCGGCCTCTCCCGCCGTCTCTTCAGCCGCGGCTACGCCCACATCGCGGATGGGCGCCCGGTCCGCGCGCTGGCCGACGATGTCGCCGCCCTCTACCGCCTCGTGGCCGGCGCCTCCGACGGCGAAATCGCGATCCGACTCGCCTGGGACGACGACGATCCGTCACGCGGCGTGCTCCAGACGGTGATAGAGGACCGGCCCTTCATCGTCGACACGCTGCGCGAGTACCTCCACTCGGCGGGGCTCGACCTCCCGCTCCTTCTGCACCCGGTCGTCGTGGTGGACCGGGACGCGTCCGGCCGCGTATTCGACATCCGCGACCACTCCGCCGACGGCACGCGGGTGTCGGTCGTCCACATCGTACTCGACGACGCACACCACGCGGAGGTCCGGGAAACGCTCGAAGGCGAGGTGCGGCGGCGCCTCGAACTCGTGCGGGCCGTCACCGAGGACTTCTCCCCGATGATCGAGCGGGTGAAGACGCTCGTCGGCGAACTCGAGGCCAAGCGCATCGAAACGCCGTGGCGCAGCGCCGAGTTCGAGGAGATCCAGGACCTCCTCCGGTGGCTCGTGGACCCCGGCTTCGTCTTCCTCGGCTATCGCGCCTACCGCATCGAGCCGGACGACGCCGGGCGCGACTGGATCCGCGTGGAAGAGGGGAGCGGGCTCGGGATCCTCAGGGACGACGACACGTCGAAGTACCACGAACCCCGGCCCCTGGACGGACTCCCCGCCTACCTCCGCGCCCGGGTGCTGGGCGGCCCGCTTCTCATCATCTCCAAGACCAACGCCCAGAGCCCGATTCGGCGCAACGTCCGCATGGACTACGTGGGGATCAAGCGCCTGCGCCCCGACGGGACGGTGTACGGCGAGCACCGGTTCCTCGGCCTGTTCACCGCGAAGGCGTTCTCGCAGGACGCCTCCTCCATCCCGATCCTGCGCCGCAAGCTGCGCGAGATCCTCCAACTGGAAGCCGCGCCCCCCGGATCGCACGACTACAACGTCATCCTGGGGACGTTCAACTCGATGCCGAAGGAGGAACTGTTCCTCGCCTCGGTGGAGGAGATCCGTTCGGTCGTCGACGCGGTGATGGCGACCGGAGGCGGGGACGACGTGCGGGTCACGGCGCGTCCCGACCAGCTCGGCCGCGGCGTCCAGATCCTCGTCATCCTCCCCAGGACCCATTTCTCGGGGCAGGTGCGGAGGCGGCTGCAGGCGGCGCTGATCGAGGCCTACCGGGGGACGCTCCTCAACTACCATCTCGCGCTCGGCCAGGGCGACCAGGCGCGCCTCCACTTCTACCTGGCCCACGACCCGGACGAGGTGGGGTCGGTCGACCTCGACGCCGTCCAGGCCAAGGTCCGCTCGATCGTCCGCACCTGGGAGGAACGCCTCGAGGACGCCCTCGATGCCGTCCACGGTCCCACGCGAGGCCACGAACTCGCGACGCACGTCGTGCGTTTCTCGACCGGTTACCAGGCGGCGATGGACATCGACACCGCAGTCGAGGATGTGGCCTGTCTCGCGCGGCTGGCCGAGACGGGCGAGAGCCAGGTACTGCTCAAGCGGTCCCCGGGAGAGGGGGACGGGCGGCACTATCAGCTGCGGCTGTACGCCCGGAAAGGTCACTACGTCCTGAGCGACGTGATCCCCACGCTCGAGAACCTGGGGCTCCGGGTGCTCGACTCGCTCCGCTTCACGATCCAGCTCAAGGATGAAACGCCCGACGCCACGGAAGAGACGTTTGCGGCACGCGTCCAGTCGTTCGAGGCCGAGGCGAGGCGGGCCGGAGACATCGACATCGCGGCGGCGCAGGACCGGATCGGCGACATGCTGCGCGCCATCCGGGCGGGGGTGGCGGAAGATGACCGGCTGAACGAACTCGTCGTGACGGCCGGTCTCACATGGCGGGAGGTATCGGTCCTCCGGGCCTACGCGGGCTACACGTTCCGCATCGGCGCCGTCGCCGCGCCCACGGGCGGCCAGTTTCCGCTCACGGCGTACCCCGATATCGCACGCTGCATCTTCCGGGCCTTCGAGGCGCGCTTCGACCCGGAGGCGCAGGAGGGGGCGGCCCCCGCGATGCGGCGCCTGAAGCGTGAGTTCGCGCGCGGGCTGGCTTCGGTGCGCGGGATCGAGGACGACCGGACGCTGCGGCGGATGATGGAACTCGTCCACGCGACCGTGCGCACGAACCACTACCGGGACGAGTTGCGCCAGTCGCCCCTTCTCGCGCTCAAGATCTCGAGCCGCTCCGTCGACTTCATTCCGGAGCCCAAGCCGAAGCACGAGGTCTACCTGCGCGGCCCTCGCACGGAGGCCGCCCACCTGCGCATGGACGACGTGGCGCGCGGCGGAATCAGGTGGAGCGACCGCTACGGGGACTTCCGGGTGGAAGTGCTCGGGCTCGTGAAGACGCAGCGGGTGAAGAACGCCGTCATCGTGCCGGGTGGGGCGAAGGGCGCCTTCATCGTGAAGGGCCTCCCGGAGGATCGGGAGGCGCGGCTCGCGGCAGGGCTGGACAGCTACCGGGACTTCATTCGCGGCCTGCTGGAAGTCTCGGACGATGTCGTCGACGGCGAGGTGACGCGACCCGCGGGAATGGTGATCCACGACGGACCCGACCCGTACCTCGTCGTCGCGGCGGACAAGGGGACGGCGAAGAACTCGGATACGGCCAACGAACTCGCGGCGGAAGCGGGCTTCTGGCTCGATGACGCCTTCGCTTCGGGCGGATCGCAGGGGTACGACCACAAGAAAGAGGGGATCACGGCCCGCGGTGCGTGGGAGTGCGTGAAGCGCCACTTCCGGGAAGCGGACATCGACTACGAGAACGAACCCTTCACGGCGGTCGGCATCGGAGACATGAGCGGCGACGTGTTCGGCAACGGGATGCTGCTCAGCGAGCAGATCCAACTCGTCGCCGCATTCGATCACCGCGACATCTTCCTCGATCCGAACCCGGACCCGAAGGCATCGTGGGAGGAGCGGAAACGGCTGTTCGAATTGCCGGCTTCGTCGTGGGCCGACTACGACGCCGAGCTTCTGAGCGAGGGGGGTGGCGTCTACGACCGTACGGAGAAACAGATCCCCCTGTCGCCGCAGATCCGCGAGCGCCTCGCCATCGATCGCGAAGAGATGAACGGAAACGAGTTGATCCGCGCGATCCTGTCGGCGCCGGTCGACCTCCTCTGGAACGGCGGCATCGGCACGTACGTGAAGGCGAGCTCGGAACGCCACGCCGATGTCGGCGACCCGAGCGGCGATCCGACCCGGGTCGATGCGACGGCCATTCAGGCGCGGGTCGTCGGGGAGGGCGGCAATCTCGGCTTCACGCAGCGCGCGCGGGTGGAATACGCGCTGCGCGGGGGGAGCATCAACACCGATGCCGTGGACAATTCCGCCGGGGTCGACATGTCCGACCACGAGGTCAACCTCAAGATCCTGCTGGGCGGGCCGCTCTCGGACGGACGGATCGACTACGGGGCGCGAAACGAGTTGCTCCGCGAGTGCACGGATGAGGTCGCGTGGAAGGTCCTCCGCAACACGTACAGCCAGAGCCTCGCAATCAGCCTCGACTACATTCGGGCGCGGCGCGGGCCCGCCACGTTCCGCGACGTGATCCAGCGCTTCGAGCGGGAGGGGATCCTGGATCCGGCGCTCGAATACCTGCCGGCCGGGGAGGAACTCATCGAACGGGAGGACGCCGGAGCGCATCTCACGAGGCCGGAACTCGCCACCGTGATGGCCTACTCGAAGCTTCATCTCAAGCATGCGCTCACGGAATCGAGCGTATCCCGCGATCCGGCCATGATGGAACTCGTGGAGGACTACTTCCCGTTCGGGGCGCTGAAGGAGGTCGAAACATCGGACCTCGAGGAGCACCGCCTGCGCCCGAACATCTCGAGCATGCTGCTGACGAACCGGTACGTGGACCGCATGGGCGCCACGAGCCACATCCGGCTCATGGAGGAGACCGGCCGCGCCGCCGCGACCGTCGCCCGCACGTGGTACGTCGCGTCACGGATCGCGGACGCCGAGGACCTTTACGAGCGGCTGCGCGTCGCGGATGTCCGGATGCGGAGCGGGGCGCAGAACGAGTGCTACCTCGCGATGGCGGACGCGCTGACGCGCGCGACGCGCTGGCTCCTCGAGCGGACCAATCCCGCGGGGCCGATCAGCGAGGCGATCGAATGGCTGCACGAACCCGTGCGCGCGGTCCGCGAAGCCCTGCCGGAACTGCTTGTCGCCGAGCGGCTGGAACGCTTCGAGTCCACCTGCGCGCTGCACGAGATGGACGGGCTCGATCCGGAGGGCGCGGCGCGGCTCACGACCTTCCGCTATGTGGACGAGCTGCTGCCGATCGCCAGCCTCATCCGGGAAACGGGCGCCGGCACGCGCGAGGTCGGCGCCGTGTACTTCGGTCTCGCCGAGGAGATCGACTTTCCGTGGCTGCGGAGCCGCGTCTACTCGCTGGCCGCGGACGATCCGTGGGATCAGAGGGCGGCGCGCATCCTCGTCACGCGACTCGAACTGGCGCGGTCGCGCATGGCGGCGCAGGTCATCGCGCGCGCCGAGGGGTCGACGACGGAAGACGCGATGCGGTCCTTCCGCCGCCGGAACGCGGTGGGGTTGAGCCGGATTCGGAACGTGATCGCCGACGTCCGGAGCGCCGGGGCGGGTCTCCCCGGGCTCGTCGTGGCCGTGGACGCCGTCAACGACCCGGGGATCCTGGAACCCCCGGACCGCTGATCGGCTCGGGCAGCCGCGGGTGGCTGCCCGGTGCGTCTACGTCTGGCAGACTGCCTCTAGTAGTTGATGTACTGCTCGAGTTCCCACTCGGAGACCGACGCCACGTAGTCGCTCCACTCGGCCTTCTTGCGGCTGACGAACTGCTCGAAGATGTGGTCGCCGAGGGCGTCCTTCATGACTTCGTTCGCCTCGAGTTCCTCCACGGCCTCGCCGAGATTCGCGGGCAGCACCTCGAGTCCGATCCTCGCCCGCTCCTCGTCGGACAGCTTCCACACGTTCGTGTCGAGCGGTGGGCCGGGATCGATCTGGTTTTCGATGCCGTCGAGGCCGGCGGCGAGCTGGACAGCCGTTGCCAGGTAGCCGTTGCAGGACGGGTCGGGCATGCGGAACTCGAGCCGCGTTCCGACGCCCCGCTGCTCCGGGATACGGATCATCGGTGAGCGGTTCCGCTGCGACCACGCGATGGAGATCGGCGCCTCGTAGCCCGGAACGAGCCGCTTGTAGCTGTTCACGATCGGGTTGGTGACCGCGGCGATTGCCCGCGCGTGCTTCTTGAGGCCGCCGATGTAGTGGAGCATGACCTCCGCCAACTCGTAGTCGGCGTCCGCGTCGTGGAAGATGTTCTTCCCATCCTTGAACAGCGACTGGTGCGTATGCATGCCCGACCCGTTCGCGCCGAAGATGGGCTTCGGCATGAACGTCGCGTGGAGCCCGTGCGCGAGCGCGACGTTGCGGACGATGAACTTGAACGTCATGAGGTCGTCGGCGGTGCGCAGCGCCTCGCCGTACTTGTAGTCGATCTCGTGCTGGCCCTCGGCGACTTCGTGGTGCGCAGCCTCGATATCGAGGCCCATCGCCTCCATGGCGGTAACCATCTCGCGCCGCGCTCGCTCGGCGAGATCCGACGGCGTGAGGTCGAAGTACCCGCCATCGTCGTGGGTGACGAAATTGCAGCTACCGTCCTCGTTCGTCTTGAAGAGGAAGAACTCGGCCTCGACGGCGGAGTACATCGTGTAGCCCATCGACTCCGCTTTGGTGACGACGCGCTTCAGAGCCGCTCGCGGGCAGCCGCCGAACGGCTTGTTGTACGGGCGCCGGACGTCGCAGTACATCTGGGCCACCCGCGCGTCCGGGTTCCCCCACGGGAAGATCCGGAACGTGTCCAGGTCCGGCCTGAGGAGCATGTCGCTCTCCTCGATGCGCACGTAGCCGGCGATCGACGAGCCGTCGAACATGACCTTCGCGTCGAACCCGTCTTCGAGCTTGCTGGCCGGGACCTCGACGTTCTTCGCGAAGCCGTTGATGTCGATGAAGATGAGACGAAGGAAGCGGACGTTCAGCTCCTCGCAGAGCTTCAGGATCGCGTCCCGGTCGCCCGAGGCGACGGTGCTCCCGTAGTCGTCGTATCGAATGTGCGAGGAGTGTTCACTGGGTGCCGCAAAAACGGCGTCGG
This sequence comes from Candidatus Palauibacter denitrificans, assembly GCA_009841015.1. Taxonomy (GTDB): domain Bacteria; phylum Gemmatimonadota; class Gemmatimonadetes; order Palauibacterales; family Palauibacteraceae; genus Palauibacter; species Palauibacter denitrificans. Next base: position 13,610 of record VXMQ01000009.1, read on the forward strand.
ACATGGTGCGACCTCCGGGTCACTTGAGGGCGTACTGAGGGAGGGTTCGTAGGTCCGGTTCCGCAGCTGGCGGTCGGGCACGACCCGTAATGTCGCGAGGCACTATGGGGAGCGGATCGGCCATCGTCAACCTCGCCGCTCGAACGCGGCAGCGCTTTTGCCACGGACTGCTAGGGCCAGCTCCACTGGCGGACGGTTTCGGGCGCCCGGGAGCATGCCACGGCGCCTGTGAAGCCTTCCCCGGGGAAGAGGTCCATCAGCCACCACGAGCGCCCGTCGAGTCTTCCGCGAATCGTGTCGACTCGGCTCAGCGGACGCGACAGGCCGAGGCCGGCGGCCTTGAGGATCGACTCCTTCCGGGCCCATATCCGGAAGAACTCCGGCCTGGCCGCCGCGGCGTCCCAGTCGGACCGGAGGCGCCGTTCCTCGGGGGAGAGGTGATCGCGGGCGAGAGGTCCCGGGTAGCTGAGCGGCCGGATCCGTTCGATGTCGACGCCGATTTCGCCGAACTGGCCCACCGCACAAAGCGCGACTCCGCCCGAGTGGCTCAGATTGAAGAAGAACGGGGGAGCGTCGCCGGTCCCGTCACCCCCGGGTGCCGGCACGAGCCTCGGCTTTCCGTGCGCTCCGTACTCCAGCGCCAGCTTGCCGGGCGGGACGCCCAGGTACTCGGAGAGGAGACGTCGCAGCGCGATGCGGGCGCGACGGAAGCGGGCGCGCGCCTTCGCGCTCACGAGTCGTTCGGCGCGGGCCCGCTCGTCCGGACTCAGAACGGTACGGTCCACGGACTCGCCACCGGCGGAGAGGTCGATCCTCCACACGTGAAGGCCGGACCCCGGCAGCCCCGGGGGACGTACGCGCGCAGGCCAATCGCCGCCGTTCAGAGGGCGGCGTACCAGTCGAGCGTGGACCGAAGACCTTCGGAGAGCGTCCAGCGGGGCTCGTATCCCAGCCCTTCCCGGGCTTTCGAGATATCCGCATAGGAATGCCGTACGTCACCGGCCCGGAAGCCTTCGTACACCGGTTCCGCGTCTCCCACGTCCGGCCGCTTCCTCGCGAGTCCCGACTGGATGAGGGCGAACAGCTCGTTCAGCGTCGTCGGGTCTCCCGCGGCGACGTTGTAGACGCCGAGCGCCGTCTCCTCCCCCGTCGTGGCGGCGAGCAGGTTCGCCTGCACCACGTTGTCGATATAGCAGTAATCCCGGGTCGTCTTCCCGTCCCCATAGATCTGGCACGGCTCTCCCGCCAGCATCCGCAGGGTCCAGCGCGGTATGACGGCCGCGTAGGGCCCATCGGGGTCCTGCCTCCTGCCGAAGACGTTGAAATAACGGAGCCCGACGACCTCGAGGTTGTAGCTGCGGCGGTACATCTCCGCGTACAGCTCGTTGACGCGTTTCGTCGCGGCATAGGGGGATGCCGGATTCCCGATGCGGGCTTCCACCTTGGGGAGGCAGGGCGAATCCCCGTACACCGAACTCGAGGATGCGTAGACGAGGCGGGAGACGCCGGCATCGCGCGCCGCGTCCAGCACGTTGATGAACCCCTCGACGTTGCGGGCATACGCCTCCTGCGGCTCCTTGACCGATCGGGGCACCGAACCCAGCGCGGCCTGGTGCAGCACGATGTCGACATCGTGGCACGCCTCGACAGCGGCGTCCGCCTCGACGACATCCCGCTCTACGAACCGGCAGCGGTCCGCGGGGGCGCCCGAGGCCGCCACGGCGTCGTCGATGTTGCGCCGGTGTCCGGTCGAGAGGTCGTCGAGCGCCACGACCTCCTGTCCCAGCGTCAGGAGCCGCTCGACGAGATGGGATCCGATGAAACCGGCGCCCCCCGTGACCAGCCATCGTCGAGGGGCCGCCGCGAGTTCTTCGCAGGCGAGATCGTAGGCGGTTTTCACGCGCAACATGTTATGCTTGAGGCGGTGGAAGGCGGAACCCCTCGCACCGCTCGAAGGCAGCGGGGCATTCGCCACGGCCTGCCGGGCACTTGAAACCCGTCCCCTGTCGGGGGGAGTATGAGGGGGACCGGCGAAGGAACGCCGGGCGGGTGCGGGCGACCACGGAGTCGGAAAGGCGCCATGGCCGAAGAAGGCATGAACGAGATCCTGAGGAAGAAGGTCTGGAGGAAGCTCCAGGCTCTCCCGGAGGACAAGCAGTACGAGGTCGTCGATTTCATCGACTATCTCGCATCGAAGTACGCGTCCCGGCCGGCGGCCGGCGCGGATCCGTTCCAGCACTTCGCCGAATCCGTCCACCGGGGGTTGCGGAGGACGCGGGCCTCGACGACCGCGGTCAAGGGAACGATGAAGGTGCTCGGAGCGGCCGACCGCGTGATCGACTCGTTCCGCGAAGCCGGGCGCGGATTCCTCGCCGAACTCGAAGCGGGCAACCCCGAACCGGAGCCCCGGGAGGACCGTCCTCCACCCGAGAAGCGCGAGATCGTCGTCGATCCTTAGCAGCCCGTGGCAGAATCCCGCGTCAGCGCCGCTCGAACGCAGCGGGGGTTTGCTACAGGCTGCCGGCATGGACTGCCGGGTGTTTGACGGCGCGCGGGCCGTCGCCTACGATGGCGCATGGAAGCTCCCGTGCCGCGCTCCAGCCGCGAAGCGCTCACCTTTGACGACGTTCTGCTCGCACCCGGGCACGCGCTCGTCCATCCGGCGGATGTCGATGTCTCCACCCGCCTGACTCCACGCATCCGACTCCAGATTCCGCTGCTCTCCGCCGCCATGGACACGGTGACGGAGTACCGCATGGCGATCGCTCTCGCGCGCGAAGGCGGGATCGGCATCATCCACAAGAACATGTCGGTCGAAGCCCAGGCCCAGCAGGTCGACCGGGTGAAACGGTCGGAGAGCGGGATGATCCTGAACCCCGTCACGCTCGGCCCCGACGCCACCCTGGGCGAGGCCCGCACGCGAATGAGGGAGTTTTCCATCAGCGGGGTCCCGATCGTGGGCAACGACGGCGCGCTCGTGGGGATTCTGACCAACCGCGACCTCGTTTTCGAGACGGACCTCTCGCGGCCGGTGCGGGACGTGATGACGAGCGAGGATCTCGTGACCGCGCCCGCCGGAACCTCGCTCGAGGAAGCCGAGGAGATTCTCCGCCGCCACAAGATCGAGAAGCTCCCCGTCGTGGGAGAGGACGGGCGGCTCGCCGGGCTCATCACGGTCAAGGACATCTTCAAGCGGCGCCAGTTTCCCAACGCGACGAAGGACGGCCACGGACGGCTCCGGGTGGGGGCGGCCGTGGGGGCGAGCCGGAACGAACTCGAGCGGGCGCGGGAGCTCGCGAAGGCCGGGGTGGACGTCATCGTCGTCGACACCGCGCACGGACACTCGGAGGGCGTGCTCGAAGCCGTCTCACGGGTCCGGGAGGCGCTCCCCGACATCGACCTCATTGCCGGCAATGTCGCGACCCGAGAAGGGGCGGCGGCGCTCGTCGAGCGGGGCGTGGATGCGGTCAAGGTCGGCGTGGGGCCGGGATCCATCTGCACGACCCGCGTCGTCACGGGTGTCGGCGTGCCTCAGGTCACGGCGATCGAGGACAGCGTGGCGGGGGCGGAGGGCAGGGTGCCCGTGATCGGGGACGGCGGCATCAAGTATTCCGGCGACCTCGTGAAGGCGATCGCGGCGGGGGCGGAGACGTGCATGCTCGGGTCGATGTTCGCGGGCACCGACGAAAGCCCCGGAGAGACGTTCCTGCTCGAGGGCCGGCGGTTCAAGGTGATCCGCGGCATGGGCTCGCTCGCGGCCATGCAGGCCGGCTCGGCGGATCGGTACTTCCAGGAGGGATCGGCCGCGCAGAAGTTGGTCCCCGAGGGGATCGAAGGCCGGGTGCCCTACAAGGGGCCGGTGTCGGATACCGTGTTCCAGCTCGTCGGCGGTCTTCGCAGCGGCATGGGATACTGCGGCGCCGCCACCGTTGACGAACTCCGCCGGGATGCCCGCTTCCTCCGCATCACTTCCGGCGGACTTCGCGAATCCCATCCGCATGATGTCGTGATCACGCGCGAGGCTCCCAACTACCACGTCTAGCACCCCGTGATGTGGCGTCCAGCAGGGAGAGGATTCTCGACACCGCACATCCCGTTCGGTACGATATAATCGCGTGTTGTCCGGTCCTGCTTCCGGAGCGACGCCCTGACGGGGCGGAGGGGCCTGGGGGGTTAGTTGTGGTGCCGAGAAGGGATTCTACCGCCCGATGACCAATCGATCGTCAGAAACCCGTTTTTGCGTGCGTCTTCAATGGGCCGGGCCGGTGCTCGCGGCGCTTGTGCTGCACGGCTGCGCGTTCACGCAGCGTACACTCGATGGCGGCCCGAGTCCGGAGACCGTGAACGTTGGGCCGGGGGCGATCGAGGCCGGCAGGGCGGACCCGCCCGAAACCACTCCGGAACCGGGGGATGCCGCCGCGCCGGCGCCGGACGACGAGCTGGTGCCGGAGGACCCGGTCGTGCCGGACCCGGTAGACGAGACTGCCGCCGGGCCTACCGTCGCGGAGATTGATCGAGCCGTCCGCGAGATGCTCGGTGGCGACCCCATGGGGCTGGTTCACGAAGGAGAGGATCCGCGCGTGTTCAAGCTCGAGATGAACGAGCGCGTCCAATCGTGGGTCCACTACTTCCAGACCGTCATCGGCGAGCGCTTCGCGACCTACCTTGGCCGCAAGACCCGCTACGAGACCATGATTCGCCGTAAGCTGCGCGAGGCGGGGCTACCGCAGGATCTCATCTACCTCGCCCTGATCGAGAGCGGCATGAATCCCAACGCCTACAGTCGCGCGAGCGCGGTGGGCCTGTGGCAGTTCATCTCGGGAACGGGGCGCCAGTACGGCCTCGAAATATCCTACTGGATCGATGAGCGGAGAGATCCGGAGAAGGCGACGGACGCCGCGGTCCGGCACCTCAGGGATCTGTACGACGAGTTCGGTTCCTGGTACCTCGCGGCGGCGGGCTACAACGGAGGGCCGAACCGGGTCCGCCGCGGGCTTCGCACCGTGCCGGGCGCGACCTTCTGGGATCTCGCCGACCGGCGTCTGCTGCTGCGCGAGACGCGGGACTACGTGCCGAAGATCATCGCGGCGGCCATGATCGGCCACGATCCCGCGCGCTACGGGTTCCCGGATCCGGACAGGGAGACCAGCCCGGAATACGCGAAGGTGCGCGTGCCCGACGCGACGAGCTTCGATGTCCTGGCCGAGGTCGCCGGGACCGACGAGGCGACGATCAACCTCCTCAACCCCGAATTCCCGCGCGACGTGACCCCGCCAAACCGGGAGGTCGAAGTGCGGGTTCCGGTCGAGGGGGCCGCCCGGTTCGCGGCGCGGTATGCCGCCGTGCCGGCGGAAGAGCGGGTGACCTGGACGTTCCACACGGTCCAGCGCGGTCACACGCTGGGGTGGATCGGACAGCAGTACGGGGTCTCGGTTGCGGCGCTGCGCGCGGCGAACGGCAACCTGAACCCGCGTCGCCTGCAGATCGGCCAGGAACTCGTGATTCCCCGGTCCGCGCGGGCCTCGGGCGCTTCGATCTCGCGGAGTTCGAGTGCCAGCCCGATCACCGCGCGGACGAACGCCGAGGGGACGACCGTCGTCACCGTGCAGCGCGGACAGACGCTGGACGTGATCGCGCAGCGGTACGGCGTGTCGGTGGCGGCGTTGCGGGCCGCGAACGGAAATGTGAATCCGCGCCGTTTGCAGATCGGCCAGGAGCTGCTGGTTCCGAGGGCCGGCCGGCCGGCCGGAGCCGGGTCCGCGAGCGCCGGCGCCGGGCCGGTGACGATCGTGGTCCGGCCGGGCGATTCGCTATGGCTGATCGCCCGCCGACATTCGGTATCGACCCGCGAGCTTATCGAGTGGAATCGCCTTTCCTCCACCCGGATCCACCCCGGCGATCGGCTTGAGATCCGGCGCTGAGCCCTCGCGCGGCGGGCCGGAGAGCGGATAGACGGCCCCACCGCCCGGCTCCCCGGACTCGCTGGCCCCCTGCCGCAGCCCGTTGCGCGTATCGACGATGATCCGCGCCTTCTCGAGCACGAGACCGTAGTCCACCTGCGGGTGATCCGTGATGACGACCGTCGCGTGGCTCGATGCGAGCAAATCCGCCGTCATGGGCTGCGATTCGAGATCTCCGCCCTCGAGCGCCAGCCGGGGTACGAACGGATCATGGTATGAGACCTCGGAGCCCTGCCGCCGCAGAAGCTCGATGACGTCGAGCGCCGGACTCTCGCGGACATCGCCGACGCCCGGCTTGTACGCGACGCCCAGCAGCAGGACGCGGCTGCCGTTCAGAGGCAGTCGATGCCGGTTGAGCGCCTGCGCGACGCGGTCCACGACATAACGCGGCATCTCCGCGTTGACCTCGGCGGCGAGTTCGATAAAGCGGGTCCGGTACTGGAGCGTCCGCATCTTCCAGGCGAGGTATTGCGGGTCGATCGGGAGGCAGTGGCCGCCCAGGCCGGGGCCGGGCGTGAAGCGCATGAAACCGTAGGGCTTTGTCGCCGCCGCCTCCACGACCTCGCCGATGTCGATCCCGAGACGGTCCGCGATCACCGCCATCTCGTTCACGAGACCGATGTTCACCGCACGGAAGGTGTTCTCCAGCAGCTTTGTGAGTTCCGCGACCTCGGGCGAGGAAACGCTTACGACCTCGTCGATGACCCGTCCGTAGAGACCGGCGGCGAGTTCGCGGCAGGAGGCGGTCAATCCGCCCACGACCTTCGCCGTGTTCGTGAAGGTGTAGGTGGGATTGCCGGGGTCGACTCGCTCGGGGCTGAAGGCGAGGAAGAACTCTTCCCCCGCGGTGAGTCCGCCGTGCTCGAGTTCCGGCTGCAGGAGTTCCCGGGTCGTCCCCGGCCAGGTGGTCGACTCGAGGACGATGAGCTGGCCGGGCCGCAGTCCCTCCCGGATGTGCCCGAGGGCGTCGAGAATGTGGGAAACGTCGGGGTCCCCGGTCTTCCCGAGCGGCGTGGGAACGCAGATGATGAGGGCGTCCATCTCCCCGAGTCGGCCGAAGTCCGTTGTCGCATCGAGGAGGCCGCTCTCGACGGCGGCGGCGACGGCCCGCGCCGGGACATCGCCGATGTGGGAGTGGCCCCGCCTCACCCGTCGCACCACACGCTCGTCGATGTCGAACCCCAGCGTCCGGAAGCCGGCGCCGGAGAACGCCGTGACGACGGGAAGGCCGACATAGCCGAGCCCGAGCACGCCCACCCGGGCCGCGCCCGACTCGATCTTCTTCCGGAGCACCTCTCTGTGGTTCACCGCGTCCTCCGTTTCGGCGTCACTCCGCATCCGCCGTCCAGGCGCCCGATCGTCCGCCGCGCTTCTCGAGGAGCCGAATCGGCCCCAGCGCCATGCCCCGGTCGATTGCCTTGCACATGTCGTACAGGGCAAGCAGGCCGGCCGCGACGCCGGCCATCGCCTCCATCTCGACGCCCGTGCGCCACTCCGCCGAGGCCCGCACGCTGAGCCGGTAGCCGGGCGGCGTCTCCTCGGCTTCGAGGTCGACGTCGACCGCGTCGAGCGGGATCGGATGGCAGAGCGGGACGAGCGTGGACGCAGCCTTGGCCCCCTGGATCGCCGCGAGACGGGCCACGGCGAGCGCCTCTCCCTTTTCGATCTCGCCTGCCCGGATGGCATCGAGCGTTGCCCGGCGCATCCGAATCCGGCCCTCGGCCACGGCCACGCGCCGCGTGAGCGGTTTCTCGCCCACGTCGACCATTCGCACCCGCCCCTCCGAGTCCAGATGTGTCAGTCCATCCACGAAGCTGCCTCCCGTCACAGACTTCTGAGTACCCCCGCAAACTGCGGTGTTCCCGCCGTTCGGCCAGTGGAGCGGCCGGCGAAGGCCGCGCTCATCTCTTCGAGCAGGAGGGCCGTCGTCGACTGTGGATTCAGGTTGCGGCTCACCCCTTCCACCGCCGCATCGACAGCCCCGAGGGCTTCGAGAACCGCTCCTTCGGCGGGGGCTCCGGCCGCCCCACCGGCGACCCGGCGTCCCGCCCCGCCGCCCCGTTTCACGCGATCCGGATCGAGGGCGGCGTCCTCGGCCCCCGCGGCGACGCAGAGCATGTCCCGCAGGCGGATGCGCAGCGCCTCGAGCGCCGGCTCCAGCTCCCCGCGCGCGCCACGGGCGGAGTAGCGGGACGCGGCGCGGTAGCGCGCCTGCGGGGTACCGTCGAGCGCGGCGGCCAGCAGACCGTCCGCGGCGGCCTCCGATTCGCCGGCTTCCGCATCGGCGAGCACGCGGGCCCGGTAGACGGCGCCGCCGGCCCGCCGTGCCACGCCCCGCGCCCGGTCCTCGTCGCCGACGCCGAGGTGCTTCGCCACATAGGCCGCCACGCGTTCGGTCGGGAGCGGCGCCACGCGGAGCGGCACCGTGCGGGACCGGATTGTCGGCAGAAGGGCATCCGGCCGGCTGCTCGTGAGCACGATGTACGCGAACGGCGGCGGCTCCTCCAGGAGCTTGAGGAAAGCGTTCGCCGCCTCGGGGCTGGCGCTCTGCGGCACCATTCGTTCGGCGTCCTCGATCACGAACACGGACCGGCGCGCCATCGAGGGACGCCGGGACGCCTGGTCCCGGATGTTCTCCACCGCGGCCACATAGAGCCCCGTGACCGCGTCGGCGTCCGGACGCGCATGGAGATCCTCCCGCAGGAGGGCGAGACGCTCGTGGCGTTGCGCCTCGATGGCCTCTCTCAGCCTGGCCCGCGAGGCGGCACGCTTCGGGCGCGGCATTGGGAAGTGGAGATGGACGTCCGGGTGCTCAAGCCGTGCCGCCATGCGGCAGTTCCGACACCCTTCGCACGGTACATCCCCGGCGTCCGCCACCTCGCACTGGAGCGCACGCGCGAGCCACAGGGCCAGCGAACGCTTGCCGACACCCTCCGGGCCGTGGACGAGCAGCGACTGCGGCAGTCTCCGGCCCGCGACGGCGCCTGCCAGACGTCGGAGGAGGTCGTCCTGCCCCCACGGGCGCTCGCACTTCACGGGCGGCCCCTCAGCCACCGGACCGGATCCACCGCGCGGGGCCCCACCGCCCCCGGTTCGTAGATCTGGAACTCGATATGCGGCCGGGTGGCGTCCCCGCCCACGTGTCCGATCGCCTCTCCCTCGCCGACCGGCTGTCCCTCGCGCACCGTGACGTCGCGGAGCTTCTGATAGGACGAGTAGAAGCCTCCGCCGTGGTCGAGGATCACCGTCTGCCCCGAGGCGCGCGCCGCCACGGAAGCGACGGTGCCGCGGTCTACCGCGTACACGGGCGTGCCGCGCGGCGCCGCGATCCCGATCCCTTCGCGCGGGATTGTCGTGCGTCCTTCCCGCTCGGGCCCGAAGCGCCACAGGATCTCGCCCTCGACGGGCCAGGCGAGGCGACCGAGGTCCCCGGTCGTCAACGATGAGATCGATGACGTTCCGGCCGCGCGTTCCGCCGATCGGCGTCGTTCTTCCAGTCCTCCGATGAGCGCGCGCAGTTCGGCCTCTTCGGCCGCCAGCCGGGCCAGCGTCGACTGCGCCTCGTCGCGGCGGTCGGCGAAGCGGCGCAACCGCTCCTGCCGCTGCCCCTCCAACCTCTCCAGTTCGTCGTACTCCCGGAGGTGCTCCGCCCGCACCCCGGTGATGCGGGCGCCTTCCCGGCTCAACCCGCCGCGCTGGTCCGCGAGCCTGCCCTCCAGGTCCCTCACGTCTTCAAGGAGCATGCGGTCGAAGACGGCGACGTCGCGGAGGTACCGGTAGCGATTGAGGAGGTCCGAGAACGACCGCGAGGAGAGGAGCACCTCGACGGTGCGGAGGGGGCCGCGCTTGTAGATGTCGCGGAGCCGCGTCCGCAGCACGACCCGGCGCGCCGTGAGTTCGTCGCGCGTGAGCAGCATCTCGCGCGTCATGGCCGTGAGTTGGTCGGAGAGCGCGAGCACCTGAACGTCGAACTCGGCCAGGAGGCTCGCGGAGGCGTCGATCTGGCGTTCGATGTTCACGAGTTCGGCCGAATCGCCGCTGACCTCGCCGGCGATCCCCTGGAGTTCCCGTCGCAGCCGCTGCCGCTCTTCGCGGATGAGGTCGAGCCGCGCCTGGCTCTCGTCCAGGCGTCGCCGCACATCCGGCGACTCCTGGGCGATCGCACGGGCGGGCTCTGTCCACGTCGGGCTCGTCGCGACGGCGACGCTCATGGCCGCGACGAGCCGCGCCGTCCACGCACGGCATCGCGCCGGGGCGGGGGGGTGGCACGGGCTGCTAGGACGGGCCATACGCGCGTCCCACTTCGCGGTGCACGGAGGAGGCGGCGGCGAGCAGGCCGAGAACGGCGGCGGCGGCGACGCCCGCCGCGGTCCAGGCGTGCGGGAGCCACGCGAGAGACTCGACGGCCACGAAACGCGCCGGGAAGACGATGTACGCGAGTCGCGTGACGCCGAGCGCGAGCAGCCCGCCTGCGAGCCCGGTGACCGCGCCTTCGAGGAGGAAGGGCCGCTGGATGTACCCCTCCCGCGCACCCACGATCTGCATGATCTCGATCTCTTCGCCGCGCGCGAGAACGGCCATGCGGACCGTCGTGACGATGAGCAGCACGGCGACGAGCGCGAACCCGCCGCCCAGGGCGAGCGCGATCCCCGCCGCCGCGGTCCGCAGCGCGAAGAGCCGCTCCACCCACTCGTCGCCGAAGCGCGCCTCCTCGATGAACGGATATGCCGCGAGGGCGCGCGCGGTCTCCGACACCGTTTCCGGTGTGCGGAAACCTTCCCGCAGCCTGAGGTGAAACGAGGCGGGAAGCGGGTTCACCTGCAGTGCCCCGTAGACGTTCGAGAACTCGACGAGATCGCGCCGCGCCCGCTCCAGCGCTTCGTCCTTCGAGACGTATCGCACCGATTCCACTGCCGGGAGCGCCTCCAACTCCCGCCGAGCGGCCCGCACCTGTTCCGGGCCGGCGTCGTCGAGCAGGTAGCCGACGACCTCCACGCGGCGTTCCACGTCGCCGATCGCCCCGCCGATATTGTGCGCGACGAGTCCGAACAGACCGAGGATCACGAGGCTGAGCCCGACCGCTCCGACGGAGAGGGCGCACAGCAGAGGTGTGCGCCGGAAGCCCGCGAGCGCCTCCCGCATGGCTCTCACGCGGCGGAATCCCCGACGAGTCGTCCGTCCTGCAGCTCCAGTCGGCGAATCTCGCGGTGCCGGCGCACGAAATCCGCGTCGTGCGTGGCCATGAGCACGGCCGTGCCGAGGCGGTTCAACATGCGGAACAGCTCGAACACCCCCCCGGAGGCGTCGGGATCGAGGTTCCCCGTGGGCTCGTCCGCGAGGAGGATGCGCGGTTCCGTGGCGAGGGCGCGCGCCACCGCGACCCGCTGCCGCTCGCCGCCCGACAGTTCCGAGGGTCTCGAGCTGGCGCGGGCGGCGAGCCCGACCTGACTCAGCAGCCGCTGGACGCGCCCCGCGATCTCGCGCCGCGGCGTCCCGATGACCTCGAGCGCGAAGGCCACGTTCTCCGCGGCGGTCATCCGTTCCAGCAGCTTGAAGTCCTGAAACACGAACCCCACGCGCCGCCGCAGCGCGGGGATGTCGCGGCGGCGGACCCGCCTCGAGTTGTAGCGCGAGACCTGAACCTCGCCTTCGGTCGGCCGGGTCTGGAAGTGGATCAGCTCGAGCACCGTCGACTTGCCCGCCCCCGACGGTCCCGTGAGGAAGGCGAACTCCCCCTTCCGAAGGCGGAACGAAACCCCGCGCAGCGCGTCTCCGGAGCGCGGGTAGGCTTTCGAGACGTCTCGCAGCGAGATCATCTCGCGACGGCCCGCGCCGCGCAGAATCGGGCACAGAGGTCGATCGCCGCCCGCATCGCTCCCGGGTCCGCGATCCCGCGGCCCGCGATATCCATGGCCGTGCCGTGGTCCGGAGAGGTGCGCGGGAAGGGAAGCCCGGCCGTCACGTTCACGCCTTCGTTCATGGCGATCGTCTTCAGTACCGCGAGACCCACGTCGTGGTAGGGCGTCACGACGAGGTCCGCCTCTCCCGAGAGCGCCTTCAGGAAGACGGTGTCCCCGGGGAAGATACCGAGGATGTCCAGCGCGGGGTCGGAAGCGAGCCGAGCGAGCGCCGGCGCGAACACCTCGGTCTCCTCGTCGCCGAACAATCCCCCCTCGCCCGCGTGCGGATTGAGCCCCGCGAAGGCGACGCGGGGCCGTTCGATCCCCCACCAGGCGCGCAGGGCTTCGATCGCGATCCCGGATCTGCGCGCGAAGAGGTCCGCGTCGAGCACCGACGGGACGTCGCGCAGGGGAAGATGCGCGGTAAGGAGTGCCAGGCGCAGAGATCCGCCGAGAGGTGTGCGCTCGGCGGACATCATCATCGTGACCTCGTGCGCTCCGGCCAGCTCCTGGAGGAACTCCGTATGCCCCGGATGCGCGTACCCCGCGGCCCGCAGGGCAGCCTTGCTGATGGGTGCCGTGACGATCCCGTCGATCTCGCCTGTCCGCGCCATGGCGACCGCCCGTTCGATGGCCCGCGCCGACAGCAGACCCGCGAGCCTCTCACCGCCGGCGGGGTCCCAGTCTCCGACCGTCTCCCGGGGCGCCCCCTCCAGACGGTCCTCCAACTCGCCGAGCGACCGCGGCCCCACGAGAACCGGTTCGATCCCGTCCGCGCCCGAGAACGAGGAGAGCGCCGCCGCGGTCACCTCCGGCCCGATCCCGCGCGGATCCCCCAGCGTGATCCCGAGGCGCGGCATGTGGGTCATCGTCCTCAGAATCTCACGTCGACGTACGTGTTGGAACGCACCTCCTGGAGGATGATGTCGATCTGCTTGCGGGTACGGAGGCTCTGCCGGATCTGGTCCCGCACGTCGTTGAGCTCGATCGGGCCCTCGGGGCGGAACGTCAGGACGTGGACAAGCCCGAACTCGATGGGACCGCCGCGCTGCATCGGCAGCGGCCCGTAGACCGTGCCGGGCGTCGGGGCGGTGAGTCCGGATTCGGCGCCCCCGCCCGTGAACTGGCTGACCAGGCTCGCGAGCGAGACGTCGTCGAAGCGGATCGCCTCGTCGGCCACCCGTCCGCGGAACACGGCCACGAGCCGTTCCGGGTCGGCGCCCGCCCGCAGGCTGTCCGCGATCTGGATCGCGAGCGTCCGGGCCTCCTCGACGTCTTCGTCCGTGATCTCGGGGCGCAGGAGGATGTGACGCAGAAAACGCTCCGCCCCCCGCTGGCGCTCGATCTTGATGAAGTGGAGCCCGAACTGCGTCTGCACCGGTCCCACCGTCTGGCCGGGGCGCGCTCCCCAGGCGGCGTCGCCGAAGGGTTTCACGAGCAGTTCGCGACTCATCCAGCCCAACTCGCCGCCTTGCTCCCGGGTGCCTTCGTCGTCGGAATGGCGGCGGGCGAGTACCGAGAACTCCTCCTCGTTCACGAAATCGTTCTGAACGCGGACCGTGCGCGCCAGGACGCTGTCCCGGGCCGCGCCGCTCGGATTCGGCGTGACCACGAGCCGGTTGAACGAGACGAGCGCGGGGCGCGGCGGCTGGTTCTGCGCGAACTCCTCGAAGGCGGCTTCGACCTCTTCCTCGCTGACGATGACGGATGGCAGGTCCGAGCGTTGCTCGAGTTCGATCCGGTAGGCCTGGCGCATTCCCTCGGCCTGCGCCTGCGAGCGCTGCATCTGCCGGAACTGGAGCATGTTCATGCCCGTCTCTTCCACCGCCAGCATCATCTCCTCGTCGGAGGAGAAGTTGGCCCGCGTCTCCGCGAAGTAGGCGTCCGCCATCTCCGTGACGCGGCCCTCGGGCACCGTAATGCCCGCGTTCCTCGCCTGCTGGAGATAGATGAGATCGTCGATCATCGCATCGAGCACTTCGCGGGCGAACGCTTCCCAGCCGTCGGTCCCTTCGAGCGGAACGCGCGCGCCGCGGGCCTGCAGCTGGTAGAGCGTGACCTGGATATCGGACATCAGGATCGCCGTGTCGCCTACCACGGCCACGATCCGGTCCAGCGTCTCCACGCCGGCGGGAAACTCCGCCGCCGCCACCGTGTCGGGCGCCGCAGGTTCGTTCTCCTGCAGCCCGGAGAGCGGCGCGCCGACGGCGAGCCCCGCTGCCAGCAGGCAGGCTCCGGCCCGGAAGGCCTTCATTCCACCATCGATATCGATCACGCTAGACTCCTCCGGCGGTCGCCGGAACTCTGGTCTCCTTCGCCTCCGCGCGCCCCGGCGCCGCCAGGATCCCCAGGGCCTCCACCAGCATCGGGAGGAGGGGCTCCGTTCCCGCCCGTCGCAGGACCAACGATAACGGTTCCAGCCGCCGTACTTCAACGTGCAACTGGCGGTCCGCGAGCGCGTTCGTGAGGAGCCTGAGGCGCGGCGAGGCCGTCGCTTCGAACGAGATTCGGGCATCCTCGTCGGAGGCCCGGATCCAGTCCGCGCCGATCGACGCCCCGAGAATCCGGAGTTCCGCCGCCGCGAGGAGACGCGCCGCCGGGGGCGGAAGGCGACCGAAGCGATCCTCGAGTTCCGCGCGAAAGGCCTTCACCTCGTCCCACTTCGTGAGACGCGCCAGACGGCGATAGAGATGCATCTTCACCGGCGACCCGGCGACGTAGTCGTCGGGGAGGAACGATTCTCCGTCCACGGAGACCCGGGCCCGCGGCGCGGGGTCCGAGGATTCCCCCTTCAACCGTCTGAGCGTGCTCTCGACGAGCCGCTGCCAGGTCTCGATCCCCACCGCGGTGGCGAAGCCGCTCTGCTCTCCGCCCAGGAGGTTCCCCGCCCCCCGCAACTCCAGATCCTTGAGCGCGACCTCGTATCCGGAGCCCAGCTCCGTGTGGTGCTCGAGCACGCGCAGCCGCTCCGCCGCGTCCGGGGCGACATCGGAGGGGACGACGAGATAGCAGTAGGCGCGGCGGTGGGAGCGGCCGACCCGACCCCGCAGCTGGTAGAGCTGGGCGAGGCCGAAGTTGTGGGCCCGGTGGACGATCATGGTGTTCGCGGACGGGACGTCGAGCCCGTTCTCGATGATGGACGTGCAGATGAGGAGGTCGATCTCGCCGCGGACGAAGCGGTGCATGACGTCCTCGAGTTCGCGCTCCGGCATCTGGCCGTGCGCGATGGCGGCCCGCGCTTCGGGCATCAGCCTTTCCACGCGGCTCGCGGCGGCATGGATCGTCTCGACGCGGTCGTGGACAAAGAACACCTGGCCGCCGCGGTCGAACTCGCGCCGCAGCGCCTCTTCCAGTATCCCGTCATCCCAGGAAAGCACGTGCGTGATGATCGGCATGCGGTTTCGGGGCGGCGTGCGGATCGTGGAGAGGTCGCGCAGCCCGCCGAGGGCCAGGTGAAGGGTCCGCGGGATAGGGGTCGCCGTGAGGGTGAGGACATCCACCGTCTCGCGGTACTCCTTCAGCCGCTCCTTCTGGCGGACGCCGAACCGCTGTTCCTCGTCCACGATGAGGAGGCCCAGGTCGCGGAATCCGACGTCGCGCGAGAGGAGCCGGTGCGTGCCGATGACGATGTCGATGGTCCCGGCTTCGAGGCCCGCGATGACCTCGCGCTGCTCACGCGGGGTGCGGAAGCGCGACAACCCGTCCACGTGCACGGGGAAGCCCGCGAGGCGCTCGCGGAAGGTGGCGAGATGCTGGTCCGCGAGGATCGTCGTCGGGGCGAGCACGGCGACCTGCGCGCCGTCCTGCACCGCCTTGAACGCCGCGCGGATCGCGACCTCCGTCTTCCCGAAGCCGACGTCACCGCACACGAGGCGATCCATCGGGACCGGCGCCTCGAGATCGCGCCGGACGGCCTCCCAGGCGCTGAGCTGATCCGGCGTCTCATCGTAGAGGAAGGCGGATTCCATCTCGCGCTGCCAGGCGGTCTCGGCCGGGAAGGCGCGGCCGGGCGACATCTTGCGTCGCGCATAGAGTTGGAGGAGTTCGACCGCCGTGGCCTCGATCGCGGCGACGGTCCGGCTCCTGAGCTGCTTCCACTTTCGCCGGCCGAGCTTGTGAACCGCGGGCGGCCGGGCGTCGGAGCCGGCGGCGCTCCACCGTTCGATGAGGTCCAGCCGATAGTGCGGGAGCCTCAGGATCTCGCCGTCGGCGTAGCGGAGCTCCATCGTCTCGATCGTCTCGCCGCGCACCTCGACCCGCTGCAGACCCATGTAGCGGCCGATCCCGTGCTCCATGTGAACCACGTAGTCGCCGGGTTCGATGGCCGCGATGGATTCGATGGTCGCGGCGCCGCGCAGCCGGACGCGGTGGCGGCGATACCGTCGCCGGAACACCTCGTGATCCGTGAGGACGAGCAGGGTGCCCGGCACGCCGACTCTGAACCCGCCGCTGAGCGATCCGATGGCGAGGGCGACATCGCGGGCGAGCGCCGCGCCTCCACGTTCGGTGAGGATCTCCTCGAGCCGCTCGACCTGACCGTCGTTGTCGCAGAAGACGATGAGTCGTTCCCCGCGCGCCCGCGCCGTGCCGATCTCGGCCACGAGCCGCTTCATGTCGCGGTCTATGGCGGGCGGAGGCTCGACCGGCAACCGAATCGCGGTCGGCCGGGCCTGACCCGGCGCCGTGAATTCGAGGCGGCGGAAGGCGGCGAGCCGTCGCTCCCCTTCGGAAGGCGGGAGGACGAGAGACTCGGCCGGTTCCGCGCCGGTGCCGACGCGCTCCCTCGCGTCGCGGACCTCGTCCCACAGGCGTTCGCGCGCCCGAGCCCCCCCTGCCGGGTCGAGCGCCAGCACGAGCGCGGTCGGCGGTAGCGTCTCGAGGAGGGCACGGCGCTCCACGTCGCCCGGCGCTTCCGGGCCCTGCAGCGCGATCGGAAGGATCTCCACGCTCTCCAGGGTTTCGGTCGAACGCTGGGTGAGCGCGTCGAAGCGGCGCACCGACTCCACCTCGTCGCCCCACAGTTCGATCCGCAGCGGCGCCGGATGCCCGAACGGGAACAGGTCCACGATCCCGCCCCGGATCGCGTAGTCCCCGACTTCGCGCACCGTGTGCGTGCGACCGAATCCCATCTCCTCCAGGCGTCGGCCGAGTTCGGCCAGAGGGTGCGAGGCCCCCCGCCGGATCGTGAGGGCGAGGCTCGTGCCGTGACCGACGGGGATCGGCGCCCGCTCGGCGAGCGCCCGGGCCGTCGTCGTGAGAATGCGGCAGCGTCCGCCGAGCAGCGCCCCCATCGCGTCCACGCGCTGGGCCTCGATCTCGATGTGAGGGTCCGCGTCCTCATACGGCAGGGCCTCTCGCTGCGGATAGCAGCGGGCGCCGCCGGCCCCGAGCGTGAGGAGATCCTCGTGGAGCGCCTCGGCCCGCTCGGGAGTGTCCGCGACGAGGACGATGGGTGTGCCGACCGCCAGATCGTCGAGTGCGAGCGCAAGCGCGGCGGATCCCGCACCCGGGAGCGGGTGGACGGACGCACGGGCACCACGCCGCGAGAGCGCCTCCGGGATGCCGGCGGCTCGCACGGTTTGGAGGAACGACGTTCGAATCAGTTCGACGCGCCCGATGTCGCCTCGCTCCCTTCACCGTCCGCGCTCGGGCGGCGCGACCGGCCCGGCGTCGCCAGGTACAGTTCGATCCCGATCAAGGCGAGCGCGAGCGCGATCAACCAGGGGGCCACGTCCCGCCCCCGCCGCGAGCGAAAGATACCGTTTTCCCACGCGCTCGCGTCGGGGCCCGCCGTGAATACCGGCCGGCCGGCGAACAGTTCCTCCAGTTCGCGCCGTTCCATCGGTGTCGGGTCGGCCTCCTCCTCCGGCACGTTCGCCGCGAAGTGCGTTTCAGCGGCTGTCCCGTCGCTCCCGGTACCCCGCACCGCATACACTCCCGCCGTGAGCGGCGTAAACCGCGCTCCGCCCTCCACGGCGCGCACCGTCCCGTCGGGTGATTCCACCTCGCCCGCCCACTCCGGGAGGGCCAGCGGCCGGCCCGCGCCGAAGTCGGCGAAGGGCCACGTCGCCAGGTGCGACCAGTGCACGAGAAGCGTTTCGAGGAACGGAACCATGGCAGGATGCGCGGGGAGGTCGCTGGCCGTGGCGGTGAGCGGCGAGGCGAGGAGCAACGCCATCCGGTCGTTCGAATCCGTGCGAATGAGCCACGGTTCTCCGTCTTCCGTGCGCAGCAGCGCGGTGTCGGCGGCCGACCCGCCGCCGGTCGCGCGAAGGAGGTAGCGCTGCCGGACCCGGACCCCCGAGAGTGAAAACGCGGCTTCCGGCTCCGCGAGTCCGAGGTCGCCCGATCCCGCATCGACGCGTGCCTGCCAGGCGATCCCGACCGAAGCCAGTCCCTGGTTGAAGGCCGCGAGATCCACCGGGTCGGCGGGCGGGATGAAGATGACGGTCTCCGCACCCTCCCATGGCGCGCCGATGCTCAGATCCCCGTCCACGACCGCAACGGCCCCGTTCCCTCCCGTTCCCAGCCGTCCCCCGTCGCGCAGCGTTTCGATCCCGAGTCCGACGAAGCCGTTTGCGTCGCCATGGAATCGGACGTTGGGGGGAGGTACGACCCGGATCGCGAAGTAGCGCAGATCATCGGCCCGCGCGCCGGCGGGGTCCACCTCCAGCCGTCCCTCGTGCAGCCCCGGCCCGAGTTCGGGGAGGCCGAGGACGGCGCTCGCTCCCCACGGGGCCCGGGCCGCGCCGGCGAGCCGTCCGTCGAGCTCAAGGCGGATGTCGGCTTCCGCCGGGGCGTCGTCCGGCGAGTCCGGCGGGGCGGCCGGCCCGGCGCGTGCGCTCCGCACGATGACGCCATGCCCCGTGCCTGACGGCGCGGTGGTGCCACCGGTGAGTTCGACGTCGACGAGGGCGCCGTTCGGCTCGTCCGGCGGCCGCGGCGCGTAGGCCACGAGGGGGGCGGCGTCGGTTGCGGCTGCCGGGGCGACCCGCAGAGCGGACGCCTGGAGGTCCGACAGCAACTGGATTTCGCGCCGCCGCTCGCCGTCGGCGGGGAGCGCCGCGGCCGCACGAGCCACGACGGCGGCCAGATCGGCCGCGCCGTCGGTCGGCTGGAGCTGCCCGAGGGCCGACGCGGCCCGCCCGGCGGAGACGCCGGCCGCGAGGGGTTCCCCGACCGTGGGGAAGAGCCACACGCGGTCTTCGGGGCGGGTCGCATCGAGCGCCGACCGGGCAAGCTCCACGAGCGATTCGAACAGGACGCGGTTCTCGTCCAGCCGCCCTACGCTCGCCGAGTTGTCCACGATGAGCGCAAGGTCCGTCGGCTCGTGGTCGCGGGCGCCGCCACGGCCGATGAGCGGACCCGCTGCCGCGAGCGCGAGCGCGATCAGGAGTCCGATCCGCACGGCGAGCAGCAGCAGGTCCGAGGCCGCGAGCGACCGCGATCGCGCGTCCTCGGCGCGGCTCAGGTAGCGGAGCGCCGGGAAGGACACGCGCCGGTCGGTCTGCCGCCGCCGCAGGTGGAGGATGAGCGGCACGACAACGCTCAGCCCGAGCGCCAGCGCCGACAGGTAGAGGAAGCTCAAGCCGGTCCGGCTCCGTTCACCCGCCGGCCCGCCGGCGCATGAACTGCCTCAGCGCGAGCCCGATGGGAGTATCCGTCGTGAGGAGCGCGTAGTCGGCCCCCCAGCGCAGCGCCTCCTTGCGCCAGCCGTCGACCGCCGCCTCGACCGCCTCCCGGTACTGCCTGCGGAGCGCCGCGGAGTTCGCGCCGAGCTCCTCGCCGGTCTCGGGGTCGAAGAAGATCGCCTCCCCCTCCGCGGGAAGTTCCCGCTCGCCGGGGTCCATGATGTGGAACAGGATCACCTCGTGGCCGCGGTGCCGGAGATAGCGCAGAGACATCCGCGTCGTCTCCGGGTCCACGAGCAGGTCCGAGATGAGTACGACGAGCCCCCGCCGCTGCAGCCGGCCGGCGATCTCCTTGAGCGCGGAGCCCGCATCGGTCCGTCCATCGGCGGAGAGGCGCCTGAGTTCGCCCAGCAGCCGGCGCCAGTGGCGGCGCGTCGTGCGCGGCGCGATGTGCGCCCGCAGCGCCTCATCGAAGGCGATGAGTCCCGTCGCGTCTCCCTGCTGCACGAGGAGCAGCGACAGCGAGGCCGCGAGCAGCCGCGCGTAGGCGAGCTTGGTCGGAAAGCGCTCTTCGTCCGACACCCAGCCCATCGAGCGGCTCACGTCGACGAGCAGGTAAGCCCGCAGGTTCGTCTCCTCCTCGTACTGCTTGATGAAGAGGCGATCCGTCTTCGCGTAGGCCTTCCAGTCCAGGTACCGGATGTCGTCGCCGCGATTGTAGGGCCGGTCCTCGGCGAACTCGGCGGAGAAGCCGCGCTTCGGCGAGTCGTGGAGCCCGATGAGAAACCCTTCGACGATGTGGCGCGCCACGAGTTCCAGGTGCGAAAGGCCCACGATCTCGCGCGGACTCGCGAGGTCGAGGCGCTGCCGGGAAGCTTCGAGAGCGGAGGTGAGAGTTGCGGTGCCTTCGGTCATCGGAAAAAACTAGCAGCCCGTGGCGGAGGCCGGCCACACGTCGCGGACTCGCCTTCGGTCCAACGTTCCTCCGGGAAGGAAGCGAATGAAAAGGATAC
Source organism: Candidatus Palauibacter denitrificans (assembly GCA_009841015.1). Taxonomy (GTDB): domain Bacteria; phylum Gemmatimonadota; class Gemmatimonadetes; order Palauibacterales; family Palauibacteraceae; genus Palauibacter; species Palauibacter denitrificans. The sequence continues at coordinate 34,114 of VXMQ01000009.1, forward strand.
GGGTTCTGGTGCTGGCGCTCGCGGCTTCCCCCGCGGGACTCTCCGCGCAGGCCGAAGCCGGGACCGGGGCGGCGACCATCACCGCGGGCGACCTGCGGCTCCGCATCGGCGCCCTGGCGCACGACTCGATGCGGGGCCGAGCGACGCCGAGCCCGGAACTGGACAAGGCGGCGCGGCACATCGCCCTTCGCTTCGAGGCGTTCGGCCTCCAGCCGGCGGACGGCGACAGCTACCTGCAGGAGTATCCGCTGACCGCTTCGCGGGCCGGCGCCCCCGCCCGGCAGCTGCTGCAGATCGACGGTCCGGGCGGGGGGACGATCGAGGCGTCCGACATCCTCCCGGTTCCGGGCGGCCGCGGCCAGGCCACGGGTCCGCTCGCGGTCGTGACGCCCGGCGGCGCGAACCCGCCCGCCGGCGCCGTCGCGGTCCTGCGGGTCGCGGCCGAGGACACGCGGCAGGGCCTCGAGTCCGTCCGCGGCATCCTCGAAGGTGGGGCGGTCGCCGTCCTGCTCGCGGTCGATGCGCCGGACGACTACTTCGACGGCATCCGGCGCTTCTACGAGCGCGAGCGGCTGTCCGTCGGCATGCCGGAGGAACTCGGCGCCCCGGTCGCCCTCGTCCGGACGCAGGCACTCCCCGAAGCGCTGCGCGCGGCCCTCGCTTCCGGCGCGGGCACGACCGCCTGGGAGGCGAGGGTCCGCACCCACTCCGAATTCCGCGAGGAGAGGGCCTACAACACCATCGGCTGGATCGAGGGTTCGGACCCCGACCTCCGGGGCGAGTTCATCGTCTTCACGGCCCACATGGATCACGTGGGCGTGGGGCGGCCCGTCGACGGAGACTCCATTTACAACGGTGCCGACGACGACGCCTCGGGCACCGCGGCGATCATCGAACTCGCGCAGGCGTTCGCGTCGCTGGAAACGCCGCCGCGCCGCTCCCTCGTATTCATGACGGTGAGCGGGGAGGAGCGCGGACTTCTCGGCTCCGGGTGGTACGCGGAGAACCCGCTGTTTCCCCTCGGGGCGACGGTCGCCAACCTGAACATCGACATGATCGGCCGGAACTGGCGCGACACCCTCGTGGCGATCGGCGCCGACGAATCGACGCTCGGCGCGAGCCTTCGGCAGACGCTGCGGGAGCACCCGGAACTCGGTCTCGAGATGATCGACGACCCGTGGCCGGAGCAGAATTTCTACTTCCGGTCGGACCACTACAGTTTTGCGAGGAAGGGCGTACCCATTCTCTTCTTCTTCACGGGTACGCACGAGGACTATCACGGCCCCAACGACGAATCGGACCGGATTCTGTACGACAAGACCGCGCGCATCACGCGTCTCATCTTTCATCTCGGGCAGCGGATCGCCGATGCCGACGAACGGCCCGAGTGGGATCCGGCCGCATACCGGCGGGTTGTAGAGGGCGGCGGGCGCCGGGAGTAGCCGCGTCCGCGGGGGTCGCCGAATCCGCGGGGTTCGCCGGGGCGCCAGCAGGGGAGTGAGTGACATGTCGGAGCAGGATCAACAGCCATACGTGATCGTGGAACGCCGGGCGTCCGGAGTCGTCGCATTCGTGTGCGGCGCCATCGTGGGCGCGGGCGTCGCGCTACTCCTGGCGCCGAAGTCCGGGCGCGAAACGCAGGCCGACCTGCGCGAGGGGGCTCGTCGGTTGAAGGAGGGGACGGAGGAGCGGCTCACCGACCTCCGGGAAACGCTCGGGGAACGCTACGACCGCACGCGCGACCAGGTGGAAACGCGCGTGGACGCCTTCCGCCGGAACGTCGCCGACCGCCAGCATAAGGCGGGGGAGGCGATCAAGGCGGGAAAGGACGCGGCCCGGCAGGCTCGCTCGGACCTCGAGGCGCGCGTCGCCGAATCCAGGGAGGTGTACCGCGCGGCGCTGGCCGACGGCGAGGCTCCGGAGGATCCGCCGGACGAGGGGTCCGGTGACGGATCGGAAGACGGAGCCGGAGATGAGGCGGCCGCCGCGCCGGAGGCCGATGACAGCGCCGGAGAAGCGGACGGCGGGACGTCCCGGGTGTGAGCCGTGGGCGACCGCGAGGGGGTCCGGGTCATCGCCCGCAACAGGAAGGCCCGCCACGACTACGAGGTGCTCGAGCAGTTCGAAGCGGGCATCGTGCTGCGGGGGGCGGAGGTGAAGTCGCTGCGCGACGGGAAGGCGAGCTTCGCCGACTCGTTCGGGCGGATCGACGACGGCGAGGCCTGGCTCCATAATCTCCACATTCCTCCCTACGACAAGGCGACGATCGATGCCCCCGACCCGGTGCGCCGGCGAAAGCTCCTGCTCAGAAGGCGGGAGATCGATCGCCTGCGCTCGAAGACGCGGGAGAGCGGGCTGACGCTCGTGCCGCTGGACATCCACTTTCGGCGCGGCTTCGCCAAGGTCACGCTGGGGTTGGCGCGGGGGAAGAAGCACCGGGATCGGCGCGAGGATCTGAAGAGGAAGACGATGCAGCGGGAGGCCGAGAGGGCGAAGAGAGAGGCGGCGCGTGGCGGTTGACCGAAGAGCCGGTCGCGAACGCGACCGCGTCGGCGGGGGACGGCGGATCGTGGTTGCCGCCGTCGTCGTCGCCGCGCAGGTGCCGCTCTCCGGGACCCTGGCGGGGATCGCCGCGCAGACGCCCCCGGAGACGGTTCAGGCGGAGGTCTCGGGCCGTACCGTGAGTCTCCCCGTCGCGCGGCACCGGGCCTACTCCGCCGTGACTGCGGCGGATCTCGCGCTCGCATCGGAGAGCGTCTTCGAGGACGTCACGCGGAACGGTGTATTCCTTCGCGCCCGCCTCCGCGGCGAAGAGGTCGCGTTCGAGGCGGGATCTCCCTTCTTCCAACACGGCGGACGCGCGGTGCAGCTCGCGAATCCGCCCTACGAGGAAGATGGCGCCTTCTGGCTTCCGGCCGAGTTCGTCACGCGGTGGGTGTCGGAGGGACCGCCGCCGGTCGCGGCCGGGCCGGAGGGGTCCCGGGCGCCCGCCTCATCCCCGGAGTCCCCGTCCTCTCCGCCGCCGGACCCGTTGCCGGCCCGCGTCGACCCGACGGCGCCGTGGCGCGTGATCATCGACCCGGGGCACGGCGGCCGGGACCCGGGAACGCTGGGCAGCGCGAGCTACGAGAAGGACATCGTGCTCGCGATCGCGAGGCGACTGTACGACGAACTCGAAGGGCGCGAGATGTTCGAGCCTCACATGACGCGGGACGCGGACGTCTACGTGGACCTCGACGAACGGTCCCGGTTCGCGGTGGACCGGGCCGGGGATCTCTTCGTCTCGATCCACGCCAACGCGGCGGCGGACGAGCGGGCGCGCGGGTTCGAGACCATCTTCCTGGGGCAGGCCCGCTCCGAAGAGGCGCGAGAGGTCGCGCTGCGGGAGAACCGTGGCCCCGAAGTGGATGACGCGGCAGGTTCGCCCTCCGATGTCCAGTTCATCCTCGCGGGACTCGACCGTACCGAGAATCTTGCGGAGTCGCGGCTCTTTGCCGGGTTCGTTCAGAACTCGATCCGAACGGTCCGGCGCGGCGGGTCCCCCGACCGCGGTGTCATACAGGGTCCGTGGTGGGTCCTTCTCGGGGCGCTCGTGCGCATGCCGTCGGTGATCGTTGAAGTCGGTTTTCTCTCAAACGGTGAAGAGGAGCGCTACCTGAACGGCACGGAAGGACAGGAAGCGATCGCGCGGGCGATCGCGGATGCGATCGTGGCATACCGCGAGGACGTGCTGCGCCGGTACGCCCCCGCGCCGGAGCCGGGGTGCTGAGCGCCGGCAGCGATGTGGCCGTGGGGCGCGCGACGCCCGTGAGCCGGCGGGCGGCGCTGCTCTCCACGCGTCTCGTGGCCCGCGATACCTGGTGGCAGGAGTTCGACTGTCCGGACATCGCGGCCGCCGCGCTCCCCGGGCAGTTCGTCATGCTCGGCGTCGGACTCGACGAGCCGGGGGCCTGGCTCCTCCCGCGTCCGTTCAGCGTCGGCTGGACGGGCCCCGGCGGCGAGGTCGGCATCCTCCTGCGCGCCTACGGACAGGGCACCCGGGCGCTCGCCAGGCTGGAAGTCGGGCAGACCGCCCTCCTCCTCGGTCCGCTGGGTCGCCCCTTCGACACCGCGGGCGCGGATGTCGAATGCGTCGCGGGCGGCGTCGGCCTCGCCCCGTTCATCTTCCTCGCGGCGCGCGAGGCGGCGGCGGGGCGGCGCGTGCGGCTCATCTACGGAGAGCGGGATGCGGGGGCCGTGTTCGACCCCGCGCTCATCGCCCGCCTCACGGATCACGACCCCGAGTTGTTCACGGAAGACGGGAGCGCCGGCCGGAAGGGCCTCGTGACCGCCGGTCTCGACCCCGCGTCGCGCGCGCTCCTCCTCGGCTGCGGCCCGACGCCGCTCCTGCGGGCGCTCGCGGCCTTCGCGCGGGAACACGGCCGCCGGCTCCAGGTCTCGGTGGAGGAGCACATGGGCTGCGGGATCGGCACCTGCCAGGGGTGCGTCGTGCGCGGGGCGGACGGACGCTGGGTGAAGGCGTGCATCGAGGGCTCCGTCTTCCCCGCGGAGGAACTCGACTGGGGGGCGATCTGACCCCGGCCGCGGCGTCCCCGGGCCTCGTCCAGCGCGTGTTCGGGGCGGAGTTCCCGAGTCCCGTGCTCCTGGCCTCGGGCACATGCGGCTACGGGCAGGAATACGCGGATCTCATCCCCCTCGACGAGATCGGAGGGCTCGTCACGAAGGCGGTGAGCCTCGAGCCCCGCCCCGGGAACCCGCCCCACCGCGTCGCGGAGACGCCCGGCGGGATGATCAACGCGATCGGGCTCGAGAACCCCGGCCTCCGCGGCTTCATCGCGGAGAAGCTCCCCTGGCTGCGCGAGCACCTTCGTCGCGCGCAGGTGTTCGTGAACGTGGTCGGGCACTCGGCGGAGGACTTCGCCGCCGTCGTGCGCGGACTCGACGGGGAGGACGGTTTCCTCGGGTACGAGATCAACGTCTCCTGCCCGAACGTGAAGGGCGGCACGATGTTCGGCACCGACGAGCGGGCGCTGGCCGACCTCGTGACGCGGCTCCGCGGCTGCACGGAGCGGCCGCTCGTGATCAAGCTCACGCCCAACGTCCCCGACGTGGGCGACTTCGCCCGCATCTGCGAAGAGGCGGGGGCCGACGGTCTGAGCGCGATCAACACCTTCCCCGGCATGGTCGTCGACATCGGGCGGCGCGAACCGCTGATCGGCAACCGGTCCGGCGGCGTGAGCGGGCCGGCGATCCTCCCCATGGGCGTCTACGCGACGTGGCGGGCGCGTCAGACGTGCGGGCTTCCGATCATGGGAATCGGCGGCATCCGCAACGCCGAGGACGCGCTGCAATACATCCTCGCCGGGGCCTGTCTCGTCCAGGTCGGGACGGCGTCCTTCGTCGATCCGGGGGCGGCGGTGGACGTCCACGAAGGGATCTCGAAGTTTCTTGCGGCGAACGGCGTCGCGCGCCTCGAGGATCTCGTGGGCGCGCTCCGCTCCCGGCCGGGAACCGGTCCCGCGATTCCGGCCGGCTGATGATTCCCGGCAAGGCCCTGGTCGACCTCGCGTCGGCGCTCTTCGTCGAATGGCACGGCGAGCCGCCGCGGGACATCCGGCCCGTCGCCGCGGACGGCTCCGCCCGCAGCTACTGGCGTCTCACCGCCCCGGACGGGGCATCCGCCGTGGGCGCCCACGGACCCGACCCGATGGAGAACCGGGCCTTCCTCTCCTACTCCCGCACGTTGCGCGAACTCGGGCTTCCCGTGCCGGAGGTGTACGGAGCGGACGAAAAATCCGGCGTGTGGCTCCTCGAGGACCTCGGCGACACGACCCTCTTCGACGCGATCAAGGAGGCGCGCGATCCGGGATCGGACGCCTTCCCGGACGCCGTCCTCCCCCTCTACCGGCAGGTGCTCGAGATCCTGCCCCGCTTCCAGGTCGAGGGAGGGAAGCGGATCGACTTCCGCCGGGCCTATCCCCGCGCGGCGTTCGACCGGCAGTCGATCCTCTGGGACCTGAACTACTTCAAGTACCACTTCCTGAAGCTCGCGCACATCCCGTTCAACGAGGCGGACCTGGAGCGCGACTTCTCGCGGCTCGCCCGCCACCTGCTCGCGTGCGACCGGTCCCGGTTCCTGTACCGCGACCTCCAGTCCCGCAACGTGATGGTGCGACGGGGGGCGGAGGGTCCGGAACCCTGGTTCATCGACTACCAGGGCGGACGGCGCGGGGCGCTGCAGTACGACGTGGCGTCGCTCCTCTACGACTCGAAGGCGAATCTTGCGCGCCGGCACCGGGAGGCGCTGCTCGATCACTACATCGGCGTCCTCGAATCGCATGGGGTCGCGCGGCGCGGCGAGTTCCTCGAACTCTGGCCCGGGTACGTCCTCGTGCGCCTGCTGCAGGCGCTCGGAGCCTACGGTTACCGGGGGTTCTTCGAACGCAAGCCGCGCTTCCTGCAGAGCGTACCCTACGCGGCGGAGAACCTGCGGGGGCTGCTCAGGGCGGGTCTGCCCGTGGACGTCCCCGAACTCGAGGGGGCGCTGCGCGCGATCGTCGAGCGCTGGGGCCGCAAGGCGGAGCCGTCGGCGGTCGAGAGGGGGATGGAGGTGACGGTCTCGAGCTTCCGGTATCCCGGCGGATACCCGGCGGACACGTCGGGTCACGGCGGAGGATACGTGTTCGACTGCCGCGGCCTCCCGAATCCGGGCCGGGAGGAGGCGTACCGCAACCTCACGGGGCTCGATGAGGAGACGATCGCCTTCATCGCGGCCCGGCCGGAGGCGCAGGAGTTCTGGGAACGGGTGCGGGGAATCGTGGACGCGCACATCGCGAACTACCTGGAGCGCGGTTTCCACAGCCTGAGCGTGAGTTTCGGGTGTACGGGGGGACAGCACCGCTCGGTGTACATGGCGGAGCGGCTGCGCCAGCACCTGAGCGTGCGCTTCCCGGACATCCGCGTGGAGGTCACGCACCGGGAATCGGCCGACTGGCCGCGCCGTCCCGCCCGGGTCTGAACCATGGCCGTGGGCTGCTTGAGCCAGACGGGGGCGGACGCTTGGAGGCGATGATCTTCGCCGCCGGCCGGGGACGCCGCCTGCGGCCGCTCACGGACGCGACGCCCAAGGCACTCGTCGACTTCGGCGGCGTCCCTCTGCTGGAGCGCATCGCCGGGAACCTCGTCGCGGCGGGCGCGCACCGCCTGATCGTGAACGCGCATTATCGGGCCGGGCAGGTGGCGGCGTGGGCGGAGGCGTCTCCGCTGGGCGTCCCGGTGTTCGTGTCGCGGGAAGACGAGGAGTCGCCGGCGCCCCTCGACACGAGCGGCGGGCTCTTCCACGCCCGGTCGCTGTTCGAGGCGCGGGAACCCTTCCTGCTCCACAACTGCGACGTCGTAACCGAGGTCGACCTCGCCGGGCTGTACCGCGCCCACCTGGAGGGAGAGGCGCGGGACGGGCGGCTGGCTACGCTCGCGATCGCGGAGCGGGAGACGTCGAGGCCACTGCTGGTGGATGGCCGCGGCGTGTACGGGCGCGCGAACCGGGACGAAGGGTGGGAAGTCGTGGCGCGCGAGCCGTCGAGCGCGGACGAGGCCCGGGAGTGCGGCTTCTGCGGCATCCACGCGCTCTCGCCGAGGGTGTTCGAACGCTACGCGGAAGGAGGCGTCTTTTCGATCATGGATTCGTACATGGACTGGATCGGGGACGGGGAGCACGTCGGCGTGTTCGACGCGACGGGCGCGGCGTGGTACGACATCGGGACGCCCGAGCGGCTGGACGCCGCGCGGCGCGCGTTCGGGGCGGCATCCGCGGCGGACGGAGCCACCACGGTGGGGGCGGATCCCTCGGCGGAGAGGCACGGCGCATGAAGGCGATCCGCATCAGGGAGCCCGGCGGCCCGGAGGTGCTCGAACTCGTCGAGAGGGACGATCCGGTCGCCGGGGCCGGCGAGGTGCTCGTCCGCGTGCGCTGCGCGGGCATCAACCGGGCCGATCTCCTGCAGCGGCTGGGCCGCTATCCGGCCCCCGCGGACGCCCCGCCGGACATCCCGGGGCTCGAGTTCGCCGGGGAGATCGAGGCGGTCGGGACGGGCGTCGCCGGCTGGTCCGCGGGCGATCGCGCGATGGGCATTCTGGGCGGCGGCGGCTACGCCGAGCGGGTGGCGGTCCCGGCCGGGCAGCTCCTGCCGGTCCCGCCGACGCTGAACTGGACCGAGGCCGGGGCGATCCCGGAGGTCTTCCTCACTGCGGCGGACGCCCTCATCGAGCGCGGCCGTCTGCGCCCCGGCGAGACCGTGCTCGTGCACACGGCCGGAGGCGGCGTGGGGACCGCCGCCCTGCAACTGGCGCGCGCGAGCGGGGCGGGCGCGATCATCGCCACCGCGTCGGCGGCCAAGCTCGACCGCATCCGCGAAGCCGGACTGCCGCACGACCTCACCGTCGACCGCCGGGCCGGCTCCTTCGCCGACGCCGTCGCGCGACACACCGACCGGGCCGGCGCCGACGTCATCCTCGACACCGTCGGCGCCCCGTACTGGGAGGCGAACATGGCCAGCCTCGCCACCCTCGGCCGCCTCGTCATCGTCGGTGTCATGGGCGGCATGAAGGTCGAGGCCAACCTGCGCACCCTGATGGGGAAGCGGGCGACCGTCGTCGGCACCGTCCTCCGCGCCCGCTCGAAGGCGGAGAAGGCCCACCTCACGGAGATGTTCGCGACCCGCTTCCTCCCCGGCTTCACGGCCCCGGAGACCGACCCTTCCCACCTGCGCCCGGTCATCGACCGCGTCTTCCCCCTCGCCGAAGCCGCCGAGGCCCACCGCTACGTCGAGTCCAACCAGTCCTTCGGCAAAGTCCTCCTCGACATCAATTCATGAGCAGCCGCAGACAGGAGGGGTGCCTGTCTGTCGCCGCAGGTTCGGCGTGGGTCGTTGATGCCGCGTTGAGCCCTCGACAGTAGGGTCGACGGATCGCAGACTCCCCTTCACCCACTACCCTAATCTCGGTCAAGCGATGATCGCCTACTGCCTCGCGGACGTGTTCAACCTGGACCTCTGGCCGCGCCACAAGCCGCCGGTGCAGCCCGAGGTTGAGGAAGGACTTCACGATCTCATCGGTCAGGTGATTTCCGCAGTGCCATCCGCCACCGAAGTCACCATCCGTCTGTACGGCGGTTGGCACCGGGAGACGCTCACGGCACCGGTGGACATGCGGCACATGATGAGCCGAGCCATCGAGAACAATCCCAAGAGATACCGTGCGCAGAGGATTCGGGTTCAACTTGCAGACCACCCGATTTGGGATTCGGCAACCCGCCTCACGCGGTCGTTGGTCGAATCGCCGATGACACGAGTAAGCGTCCGCCTATCGCCAGCCGAACATTGCGCGTTTCCGCACAGCTGTACGCTTGACGCCCTTAGTAGTTGGTGTTCGGGCAAGTGCCCCGAGCAAGAGTGCCCGGTCCGGCTACGCCAAGTCGCTCAACGCAGGCGTCAGAAGATGGTGGATACGCTCCTCACGGCCGACGCGATGGCGATCATACAGGACGGTCGGGCGCACGCCGTCATCATCGCCAGCGACGACGCCGACATGATCCCCGCTCTGCTGGCCCTTTCGGCCTCCGACGTCTCGCTCACCCACCTTCGCCGTCGCGTCGCGGGTGGTCCGGTGACCCTGTATGATCATGTGTTCGAAAAGACCGGCAGCCACATCAGGAGCTGGTAACGCATGGACCGATTCGCAGGAATCCGACGTGATGTCGCACCGTTCACGGACCCGGGCTCTGAAATCGAGGTCGGCGAGGGACTGCTACTTTGGCGGAAGGACGGCGTCGACCATAAGGCGAAGCTGTTGCAGGACCGCGGGCAAGATCTTCCCACTGTCAAGATCGGCAGGGGCGCGGCAATGCCGTATCCGGCCTTTCTTGCCAGCCATCACCTGGCCGACCTGCGCAGTTTGGCAGAGTTCATTCTCAAGACGATCCCGCGTTCGGAGACGTACGTTGAGGCACGGGCGAGGCGAGCGGACGAGGATGCACCTACCGAATCCTCCGGCACTGGTGAGAAGGCCGAAACTCTCATAGCAGACTTGGCGGACGACGCACCGTATGGGTCGACTCGAATGATCCTCGTTCGAGGTCCGGCGGGTTCCGGCAAGACGATGGCCCTCAAACACATGACCCGGGCGCGGGCCGACCGTTACTTGACCGGGACTTCAACCGCGCTCTTTTTCTACATCGACGCGCAAGGACGTGCGCTATCCCGACTCGACGATGCCATGGCCCGGGATCTGCAGGATCTGCGTTCCCGCTTCTCCTACAACGCTGTACCCCCGCTAGTGAGACGAGGGCTCCTGGTGCCCGTGATCGATGGCTTTGACGAACTCCTCGGGAGCGGCGGATACGACGAGGCCTTCTCCTCTCTGACGGCGTTCATTTCAAAGCTGGATGGGAGCGGTGCCGTTGTGGCGTCAGCCCGTTCGACCTTCTTCGACTACCATAAGTTCCGCGAGAATGCCGACAAGTACGCGCACGATGGGAACTTGAACTACGAGGTCGAACCCGTCGAGATCGAGCCCTGGAGCGAGGCAGAGGCGGATGAACTCGTGGCCCTTACGGTGCCGAGTTCGACCGTGGCCCAGTTCAAGCGATTTCGGGCCGAGCTGGGCGAGTCCAACAAGGCCTTGCTCAAAAAACCGTTCTATGTCTCGCGGATCGCGGAGCTTCTAGAGACGGGCGACGAGATCGAGTCGCATGAGGCGATACTCGACACGCTCGTCAACGCTTTCCTGCAGCGAGAAAGTCGCCAGAAGTTCTTGGACAAGGACCGCCAGCCGCTGCTGGACGTAGACGGACATCGGAGGCTGCTCGTCATGCTTGCCGAGGAGATGTGGTGGCTGGAAACTCGGCGACTCGACTTGGAGACCGTAAGAGCCACGGCCGAACTTCTGCTGGAGGAATTAGGCGTACCCCCCCGTACGGCGTGGCAGGTGATCGGGCGAATGCCATACTACGGCTTGCTTCGCGCCGACGATGCGGGCGTCGGACACCTTCAGTTCGAACACGAGACGTTCTACGGGTACTTCCTCGCCGAGGCCTTCAAGCGCTGCATCGAGGGCGAGCGGGGGGAACTCCGAAGGTTCTTGGCACGCTCCGTGCTTGACGACGCCACGGTCGATGAAGCCATCGGTCGGTACGGCGGAGACGTGGACGCCTGCACGGACGCCGCCATCAAGATGTGTGAAGTGTTGCGGCGCGGATTGGGAGACAGCGTGGCCCGGCAAAACGCCGGTCGGTTCGTCGCCCGAGCCGTCAAGGCGTGCGGCGAATTGCGGCCTCGCACGCGATTGAAGCACCTCTATTTTGACCAGGAGGATTTCGGCCAAGCGGCGCTGGTCGAGCCTCATTTCCAGAACTGTTTCTTCGACCGAGTCGACTTTACCGCACTCAAGATGGTCCGACCGGCCTTTGGGGAATGCAACATTCAGATGCCGAAGTTGAGTCTAGTGGGCACGCGGCTAGAAGATGCGGATCCGGGTCTGTTGGACATCGTGACCGGCGTCGAAATCGTCTTGAACGGTGATTCGTCTGGAGAAGCACCGTCGAGGTTGTACGCCCCCGATCAAGTCCGGAAGATTCTAGTGCGGCTGGGAATGAAGGGGGAGGACCGCCCCGCGACCGTATCGGAGTATAGTGACCGACAGCAGGCTCGCATACGGCTCGTCGAGCGGTTCCTTCTCAAGATGGAGCGCCGCTTCTACGTAGCGGAAGAGGACTTCGGCCGCCTGGGCTTGGGGAGCGATCCTGATTGGGATGAGGTGTACGAGCTGCTAAAGGATCGGAGGGTGGTGAGAATCGAGACTCCGCCCATGTCCGGTCGCCCGAAGCCCCTTGTACGTCTCGGCTATCCCGCAGACTTGATCCGGCGTGGCGAAAACATCGACGACGGGAGCCGCCCGGCGATCCAGCGCTTCTGGCAAGAATTGTTGGACGTCACCTGATGCAGCCGTGACCGGGCTACGAATCGAACCGAAGCTCCCCGCTCCCGAGTGGCTCAACACCAACTTCGCGAATCCCGTTGCAGATGAGCCCCGCGAGCCAGTGGGCGCGGTGATATCTGAGAGTCTTGCGACCTCCTTCGGTGAGGTAGGTCACCTTGAGTCGCTGGGTGATGCAATTGAGCTGTGATCGGTCGCTCAGGTCCCACCAGCTGAGTCGCACGAAGCTGACCGCTGCGAAGACATGACGCCGGTTCTCCAGTATCCTCCTCGATGATTCCGAGTATATCCGCTCGTGGATCCGCTTGGAGAGAGACGTATGCGCCTCACGCAGCGCGTCAAGGACGGGCGGGCCAGCGCCGAGCGTCATGGTCATGTCCGCCGGAAGACAATCCGTCAGATCCACGACCAACGCACCGCCGTGGAAACGCTTTCGTAAGCGACCGTCTTCCTGCCTAAGGGTGAGTTGCCTTGCTGCCTTTGAAACCATGTTGCCGACATGGCTGAGGCTTTGAGGCCGCTTGACCTCGACCGAATACTCCATGGTGTTCTTCTTGATTATCACATCTGGACTTTTTTCGTCCTTCTTCAGATTGACGATGACCGGTGCCGTGCCAGCGGCGGCAATCATGGCGCTAGCCCAAAGTTCACTCTGCGCGCGATAAGCCGCGTGAGGGGTGGTTCCAAGTGCGCCGCCGATTGCGCGTCGGAGAGACGTGACGACCGGGTCAGACCGCTCGGATCCGAGCATATTGCCGATCACAAAAAAACTCTGCGCGTCGCGAACAGCATGGGCGATTTGCTTGAGTTGGTCAGGTGAAGCCGGGAAAGCCTTGCCTGAGGGGACTGAGTGCAGCACATCGATGGCCCTAAAGAGGCGGCTGCCAGGGGATACGGAGAACCCTGCCCATTTCTCGATCTTTCTTATCGTGTCGTTGAGGCGGTCAGCGAGAAGGGGCATCGCTTGGGGTGTAAGCTGTCTGTCGGAGGTCGACGTCATCGGGCGTGGTATCGCTTGGCGGGGGCTCGGGTCAGGTGGATTTGAGGTCGGGAGCGGTGTCGGCGAGGGCGGCGTCCACGGCGGTGCGTTCCTCGTCCGATACGTTGCCGGTGAGCGTGACGGAGACCTCGAAGCCGAGTTCGGCGGAGCCGGCGGCGGCGAGGAGACTCGGTGCCCTGTCGGCCAATTCCTGTAGCTGTGCCACATCGAGTTTAGCGGCAGAAGACGGCGGCGGTGGTGACGGTGGTGCGTCCGTGCGCACTCTTATCTGGAGCTGTCTGGCCTGGTCGTACTCGCAGTTGGGGTCGACGCTTCCGTCCGCCAGCACGAGCCAGTGCGCGTTGATCGCAGCGCGGATTCCATCCCGCACGAGCCCCCAGGGAAGACTGGTTGCCCGTTCTTGCGAGAGCGCCTGCGCGATGGCGAGACCGTTCGCCGCGTCGTCTTGCCACGCAGCGGCTCGCATCGCTTCGGAGAGAAGATCTTGCGGCGTGAGCCGGTCCGGCGGCGGGCGTAGCATCGCCTTGTCGTTCAGCGCCCCAGCGGGCACCGGCTCTTTCCACGACGTGGCGGGTGGATTCGTGAGCCAGACTGTCCCGAGTTCAACGGCCTGCTCCACGGCTTCCAGCACCGTGTCGGCGGGGCAGGCTGGGACCGTGACCATATCGTCGTAGTGGTCGCGGGGGATCGTCGCGACGTGACCGCCCGCGAAGTAGTTGAGGAGCGTGGCCACCGGCAGGGCCGAACTGGCCTCGCCGCCGTCGTCGTCGGTCCACAGGCTGGGCAGCACTCCGGGAGCGAGCAGCGCCTCGGGCAGCCGGGTGAGTTCCGCCTTCTCAGGCAGGACGATCTCGAGCGCCTCATCTCCCGCAGCTTCCGCCTCCACCGATTCGCGCCACCACGTACGAAAGCTGCCGTCGGGCCGCCTCAGCCTAGCGACGAACAGGCCCTCCCGGACACCAGCCAACACCGTGTCGGTGACGAGCTTCGGCCTCAGTACCTTCGGGAGCCGCGGATGACGCGCGAAGGCGCCCGCCAACTGGCTGGCGAAACGGGCGTCCTCCCCCTCCTGCCATAGGTCGTATGGCCCCCCGGGAAGGAGGGCCTCGGCGTTCACCGGCGTATCCGTAAGGCGCGTCTTCTCGTGTCCCTTGATCTCCTCGAAGAGCGGCTGACCGCTGGCGGGGAGTTTGAAGGCGTGAACGCTGTTTTCTGCGTCCACCGTCACGACGATCCCATAGGCTTGGCGAATCACGCTTGGCAACTCCGCCTGGGTGTTGCTCTTCTGGCGCCGGAGACGTTGCGACCGCACCGGATCCACCGTTTGGGTCGTGAGTTGCGATTCGACGTCCTCCCAACCGAGTAGCGCCCGCACTCGCGTGCGTGCCGCATCCAAACCCTCGCGCGACGGCACGGCGATGACCACCGCGTTGCGGTTCACGCGGGGCCGGTTCGAGCCCGTGGTCTCGTCGAGGAACTGCTTGGCGATTCTGCTCGGTTTTCCCGACTCCGACGCCGCGTCTGGGCCGAGGATCACGTACCGGAAGCTGCCGTCGTCGCCGACCTCTCGCGGCGACTTAGGCAACATGTGCACAACGGCCCCGGCGGCGGCCGCGCCGCTCGTAAGAGGCTTCGTCTTACGGATCAAATCCTCCAGCCGCGCCTCCACCATGTCGTCAGTGACGCGGTCCTTGCATGCCTGGTCGTGCATCTGTTTCAGGTTGGGTGCGTTACCCAGGCGCCACGACTTGGGGAGGCCCCGCTCGGCCCCGTAGCTGGCTGCGTCGTCCCCGATGTCGGCGTCGTCAAGGAACCAGGAGGTGTCTCGCCAGCGGAGCAGCCCCTTCTCGAGTTCGATTCTGTCCGGACCCGCGCCGCCCACCAGACGCAGCAACTCGGGGGTGTGCGCCTTCTGGCCCACCGGCTGCGAATAGAGGAAGATGGCGACGACGGCCTGCTCCGCCTCGCGTTCCGGCTGAAGCGCCGAGCACTCACGCTGCACCTCCCGGGCCTTGTCCAATTCGGCCTCGAGCAGGGGCACCCATTCCGTCTTCTTGCCCTGCACGGCGTCCGTTGACGCGACGCCCGCGAGTTCCCGCACCGCCTCGGAGACGTTCGCGGAATCGGGTTCAGCGAGGAGAACGGCCGGACCGACCAGCGGACTCCGGTCCCATGACTCTGCGTCCCGGAGAGCCGTGGCGAGCGTACGCAGAATCCCGCGCGTGCGCTGGAAGCTCTCGATCTGCGTCCACCGGCTGTACAGAACGTCAGTCACGTCCGGGTGGAACGGAAAGCTGTGCAGGAACCGCTCCTCGGCCTCTTTCGTTCCGCGTCGCGTCGTTTCGTCAAGCTTGGCGATGCCCTTCACGATCCCGATTACCTGCGGCTTGTAGCTCTGCGGATCGCGGATGCTCTCGGACTCGAAGAAGCGGCGGCGAAGCACTTCCGCCACGTCCTCCCTCTGCACGGGCTGCACGCCCTCCTCGCGCTGACGGCGAAAGATGTCCGCGATGTCGCGAAGTATCTTCTTGCCAAGGGCATCGGTCATTCGCGACGGATCCGTGGCGAGGATGGATGCGACGATCGCCGCCCGGTCGATCTTCGTCACGGCCTGCGTGAGGTACTGGAAGAAGTTTCGCAGGTGCGCCACCCAATCCTCGGCCACCCCCGCCTTGGCGTGGGCGTACATCATGACTTCGTCCAGGAGAATGAGCGTGGCCGTCCCGTCCCGTTGCTGTCGCTCGATCAGCTTGACGAGGAGGGGCTCGGCCGGCGGCGTGTCGCGCTCCTCGTCCTCGTTGTTCGCGTGCAGCAGGCGCAGGCCCTCCGCCCCCGCAAGCTGGAACGCGAGCACGCTCCACGGGTGTTTGAGCGTCCGCCGCTCTCCGTCCGGGGCGCGCACGCCCTCAATGCCCTTCTCCACGTCGATCTTGTCGAAGCAGAGCGCTGCCGTGGCGGCCTGGGGAAGGCGGGAGTTCGCATGCTCACGGAACTCCCGCACAGCAGCGATGTCCGGCAGCCCGTCGGGGTCGTGGAACAGGTGGTGGAGGGTGATGAGCGTGTGTGTCTTGCCGCCGCCATACGTCATCTCGAGCTGGCGGACAGCCTTGGTGTTCTGGCCCGCCAGTCGTCCCGCGACATCCCTTACCAGCTCCCGCAGCGCGTGCGTGGGGTAGGTCAGCGCGAAGAACTTCTCCCGATCCTCGTAGATGGGCCGCTTCCCCGCCTCCGTGACCACCTCGTGCAGGTCGGCGGCGAACTCGGCCAGCGAGAGCTCCCCCGAACGAAGTTCCGGCTTGAGACGAACGATCTGATGCCAAGGAACGAGATTCGACATGGAGCCTCGCCTATGCGAGCAAGTCCACGGACAGGCAACCCTCAACCGCCTCGCGGACGTCTTGCAGAAGTTCGTGGAGTGACTCGCCCTGGGATACGCACCCCCGGATAGCCGGCACTTCGGCCCAGTAGCCGCCTTCCTCTGCCCGATGAACAACGATCTTCAGTATCATGACACCTCCACCTCATCCCGGTCTTGCCCGGGCTCAACCGGGGTGGCAACCCCCGCAATACCCTAGGGAGCACACGCTTTTTTCGGGTAAGCAACGTCCAGCAAAGTACCGATCGCTCAGAAGAGCGACCTCTGCGCCGGCGCTGCTCGCGACCCTTGGGAGGATGTTGCCGCGCTCCCGTCGCGCAGGTGGTTCTGCACCGATTCCAGCAGCGCCCGCTCCTCAGAGCCGCGTTCGGCCAGCTCGATAATGGCCTGCACCACGCTGGCGAACAGTTCGTGCTTCCACAACCCGCGGTCGCTCAGGTAGTTGTTGACGCGGGCCTGTTCTCCGGTCTTCCAGAGTTGCATGACCCTGTGCACGCAGTCGATGAGCGGTGGGGGCGCGCCATCAGGCATGGGCTGACCCAAGCGAGTGCCGCCCCGTTGGTTCCAACCCTTAAGGCGCACCGCACTGCCCGAGGTCGGTGCTCCCTCCGAGCTCTCCTCGTCGGACGTGGCGGCCGAGCTCCTCCCCCCGCGGGCGAGAAGATCATGCCTGCTCGCCAGGTCGGCGTCGGACAGGTTGCACGAGAGCGCGTACAGGATGCACGCGCCGGCGGGGGCCGCCTCCGAGCCGAAATCGTTGCGGTGCAGCAGGTAGTAGGTCGTGACGTCGTCCAGCTCCGTCGCCTCGCCGTTCCGTTGAGAGAGCAACTGGCCTACGATGAAGCCGACCACCATGCGTCGGACGTGTCGCAAGAAGTCGGCTACGGTCAGAACCTCACCTGGCCGGTCGGCTCGCTTGACGACCGGATGTCGGCTGAACGCCTCCAAAGCGGGTCCGGTGGCCGACCACACGAAGTCGGGTCCGCGAATTCCCGCATCCCAGAAGTCGCGTAGCCGTTGCGTGATTCTCTTCCGCATCTCGGAGAGGACGTTACGCTCCCATCCGGGACGCCCTGGTGCCGAGCGTTTCCGGCACACGAGCCAAATCGACGACGCGAGAGCGGCGGAGGACATGGCGCGCTGCCGGGTCTGCATCTCGGTCTGAATCGGCCACGAGCCCGTCACCACGAAGCCCGCCCGGATCAACGCTGACACAAGCGTTTCCCACGCATCTGGGCTCTTGTTCGCGAACACAATGACCAGCCGCCCATCGTCGCCGAGGGCATCGTGGAAGCGACAGAACGCCCGAGCCATCCCATCTTCGTAGTTGTGCTTGGAAGCTTCCGTGTCCCCCTCGAAACGGCTCGCGTCGTCGATGAGTTCGCCGTCGGATGCGCCCGGCTCCCACTTCGGACCCAACGGGTCGGCGAAGGCCGAGTCCGTGACGGACGAGAGACCGTGTAGAACGCGGCGAAGCCAAACCTGAAAGAAGTCCATCAGGTCAGAGTACGGGATCGCATCGTAGTAAGGCGGGTCCGTGCAAATCACGTCGAGACCGTTCGGCTGGGCGGCGATCGCGCTCCGGGTCTCAACTTCCACGGAGGGTGCATGCGACCCGGCGGGCAGGACATGGTCAACGCAACGCGCGACCCAATCGAGCATGCCCTTGAACCCACCGGTCGTGGCGGACAGCGGGTTCACCTCGCAATAGTCCCATACCATCGGTGGCGCGAAGCGCACGAACGTGTGGCCGAGCTTTTCTCCGCTATTGTGCCACGAGCAGACCGCACTGCTGTAGTCGGTCAGCTTGCTGAACGCACATGCTAGGTATGCCGTCAACGCCCCCGGCCAATCGTCCAAGTTGCCGTCCATTTCGGCGCAGACGGAGCGGATCTCGCGTACGAACGTCCCCAATGCGAGCAGTTGACGGCGAGTGAACAGTTTCTCCCAAGAGTCGAGGCCGTAGCCATCAACCGAAAACGCACGAGAAGCACCAATTCCGGCTTTCGGGGTTGGCTCGTCGGGTGTGCCGAAAGGCACATCCGAATAGAGCGCGTCGAGTTCGCTCTGGCTCACGCCAGCGGCTTCGATGTCTCGCTCGGTGGGGGGGCGATACTCCTTGCCGGTCTGTCCAGCGAGGACCACGGCCGTCATCCGCGCTCCCAGTCGTCCCGACCGCCCTTGGGCGCGCAACTCGGCCATACTGGTCACGGCCCCGCAGTTCGGGCACCCGACTCCGCTAGAACTCATCGTGCCAGCGCCGAGGGATTCGTCGTGTCGCCGCCGCTGAGCGACCGATCCCGATCCCTGCGGCACGTCCGGCTCCACGCCGAACTCGACTCCGCTTCCATCGGCCCGTTTCGTCATCGTCAAGAGGACACGCTTGGCAGGGTTGGTCTTCTTGCATAGCCAACGCGTCTTGAGGAGCGGGATCTCGGCTCGACAGCCGCCGCACTCGGCGGTGCGCGCCCACAGATAGGCCACAACCGGCTTGACCACCCAACGCGGGTTGTTGTCGTCCTTCAGGTAGACTTCGTCAAAGTCGGCGTTCAGCGCCTCAGCCGTTACACGCCCGTCCGCATCCGGCTCGAGCAGACGAGGCACTCGCCGCTTGTATGGCTTGGGTTCCGCCTGCGACGCCCGCGACCGGCCCTTGCGCGGCACGGGCTCGAACTCGGCGTAGGTGGGGTATCGGGCGGCCAACTTCCGCCTCACGTTCTCTAGTACGCGAAGTCCCCACGCTCGGACGTGCCAGGCGAAATCCGCCTTGACGTTGGCGTCGTCTCGAAGCACGGATGAGGAGATCTGCACGTCACCGCCGTCGCGGTGTCCCAGTTCGGCGAGCGCGTTTCTGATCTGAACCTTCGTTCGCGCACCGCGCGACTTCACCAACGCGGTAGCGAAGTCGCGGTCTCCGAGCGCGAACTCTGGAAGCGGCCTCTCTTCTCGACCCACCAGCCGCGGGTAGTGGAGCGTGCAGCGCAGTATAAACCACGCCACGGGATTCAGGTCGGAGGCGAACGTCTCGCACCCAAGCCGCATCGCCTCCAGCGGAATCGCGCCGCCGCCCGCGAACGGATCCAGCACCCGTGGCGCCCGCCCGCCGAACGCCTCCCGTATCTCCTCCCGCAGACGATCCAACTCGGGATCGGTTTCTCGCCCCCAGTGCAGGATGCCGCCCGCCGTCTCCTTGAGTTTTGGATCCTCCCCTCCGCCCCTAAGCTCCTTAGGCACCAACCGCCCCGCGATGCGCCGCCCCAGCCTGCGCCGTCCCTCGTCGTCACCGGGGTCGGGCAGCAGAGTGGCCAGTAGCATGGCTCGGCTTGCCGCCAGCGGCCTCCGCGCCGGCCATATATGCAGCGTGGAGATGTGCCCGTGCCGCACGTTCTTCTCATGCACCGAGTCCAACGAGATTTGCCGCAGCGGCAGCGTCGCCTCAGCCAGACGTGCCATCATTCCTGCCACAGCAGATCGATGTCAGCGCAAATCTCCGCCATCTCCCTGCGCCCGCTGTAGAAGGTGGCCGAACTCCAATTCGCCCGTTCCTCCGCTGTCAAGTGCTCCTCCCCGTCGGCTGCCGAAAACGTCCAATACCGTTTGATCCTGTCGATGGTCTCTTCTCCAACACCTGGCCATTGGTCGAACTTCAGGAACGCCATCGCATCCCGATATCCGAGTCGCTCGCGTGCGGCGTCGTGATAAAGTTCGGGTGCCAGGGTTCGCATGACGCACAGCCCAGCGGAAAGGGCCCGGTGGATCTCGTTCGGGAATCCTCCCTTGCTCCTTTTAAGCAGCGCCAGGTTTAGCATTAGCCGTTCCTGGCTACGAAACGTAAGGTCGTGGACTTGAACGAGACTGTTGATTGTCATCGTCGGGTTTTGGCCATGATTCCAAGACAGGCCCATCAGTTCCGCGAGGTGTCGGAGATACCGCGTGTGAGATGTCTCGGGTCCGCGGCTCAAGATCCTTCGAATGTCGAACCGAAGCTGGAAGAACTTATCCAGATACTGGTCGGCTTTCTCAAGGCCGTATGCCCGCTTCACCATGGCCGCCAACCCCTCTAGGTGGGTCACGAGCACGAAGCAGATTCCGTCCACGGTGAAGAGGTGCTTGACACGTTCGAGCACGTTCAGGGCGTAGGACGGGCGGCATCGATCCAGCTCGTCAATCACGAATACCAACGGCGCCTTGCCTTGCTCACCGTCACCCGTGTTGGCGACGGCGGCGGCGAGTGCGTCTCGGAAACCGTCGACACATTCCACCTGAGTCGCGGCCTGCTCGAGAGATTCCTCGACAAACGCCTCAATGTCGTCCGTTTCGGCTGACCTCGCGTCCCGTACGTGCTGCTGAAGGTCGGCCAGCGACAAGAGGCCGCCGGTGCCGGTGCGCAGGGCCGCGTCTGCCACGATGCGGGGCATCGCCCGCACGAGAGGCGTCGCGGTTCGGACGAGAGATGCCTTGGAGTCTTTCAAGCGAGGGCCGCTCGAATCGGATGCCTTCAGGAGGTGGCCGAAGAGGGGGAAGAACGCGTCGTCGAGGTGATCGTGCTCAAAGGCATCGAAGTACACGACGGCGTGTCCGCGCTGCCGGAGTAGGCCTGCCCACTGTCTGGCGAATACGGACTTGCCGCTTCCCCAGGGTCCATCGAGAACGATAACGGCATGGCCCGCGAGGTCGCCGACGATGTTGGCAAGCCGTTCACCGGGCGCCTTCGCTTGGAAGATATCGGACTTCTCAAACCCGGCGGTGTCACCGATGTCGAGGGGCCTCGGCGCGAGAAGGAGTTTGGCGGAACGACTCACGGCTTCCCGTCGATTCCGAAGTCGTGCGCCAGGGCTGTCAGCAGATCGTCCAAGTCCGAGGCGTGTGTCCTTGCTTTGAGGTAGTCGTCGTAGCTGGCCTCCGCTTGCTGCACGAGTTCGTCGTAGGTGACGTATCTTGCCCCGATCGCATCGAGTATTCGACGGTTGCCTTCCGGGTCATCCTGTGGCGTCGGTGCCGCACCGAGAACGGCGACGCACTCCACGTCGCGCGGCTCCCCCTGGTACTTGTCTCGTAAACACTTTTGCAGGGCACGACGGTACTTTTGCAACTGCTTCACGAGATCGGCGGCGTTGACTCGTGCGTCGTATCGCTTCAGTTCCACGATTACATGCTTCCCCGGCACCGTCTGGAACCTGATGTCAATCCGTCCTCGTCGCTCCTCCTCGCTGAGGCCAGCGTCGATCTTCTCAAACTCCGCACCGACCGTCTCCTCCATGCGAGGCACCGTCGCAGCCCGTTCCCAGGACGGGTGAAGGAGCCACAGATGGTTGAAGAGGTGCTCCTGCAACGCTCTTTCCAAGGCGTTCGGCACGAGATTTCGCAACGCTTGGATCACCTTCAGACGCCCCTCGACGATGTCCCGGTAGCGCGTCGCTTCGATCTCGTCCACTCCGGTCATTAGACGGGCGAGAAGATCGAAGTCGCCCACCGTCTCAACGTGGTCCAGCGCGCTGAGCATGTCTTTGAGGGCCAACTTCTCAAATGCGAGAATCGACGCACGATACAACTCGTATTTTCGCTCATCTTCGTCGAGCCGCAGCGCCTCGATCTTGACGAACAGTCGCTTGGCCGTCCGCTGCGTGTCGGGCCCCCTTCGCTCGTACCAGGCCTTCACCGAAGGGTACTCGAGGGCCCTCTGCACTCCAGCCTGTTTCCGCTTGCGGTCCCACTCGTCCCGAATCGAATGAAGGGCTTGGTTCACGACCGTCTTAACGGCCACGTATCTTGCGTCGTCCTGCTGGACTCGTTGCCTGCCGCTCGTGATGATGTCGTCGTTGTCATCGTCGAGGAAATCCGCAATGACCTCGCCAACGACATACTCGGTGTAAACGCGCGCTTGACGGTATTCGGGGAGCATATCCTCGTGAATCAGCCGGCCGCGGGCCGAGAGGACAACCGCGTTGTTTACGTCGTCCAGTTGGCTGGGCTTGCGGACGGTGCCGATGAAGCCGCGGATGGCGTGCTCAACGGGCGGGCCTCCATTCGGCGGCAGGATGGGCACAACATTTGGTAGGACGCCGGCGCCGTCGCCCGATGGTGCCCTGGAGAAATCCCAGTCATCTGCGGGGTCGCCGAAGTACCAGATGAACTCCATGTCATTGAAGTAGTCGCGGTCATCGAGGGTTATCGGGTCACCGTCGATGGACACGTCGAAACCGTGTTTCTCGCCAATAACGCTGAATCGGCGCGCCAAGCGGCGGCGCAGGTGATCTGCGGCCCAGGAGGGCCGCTTGCGAAGATCCGTAAGGCGGATCAGCGTGCCTCGGTCACTCTCCTCAACGAGGCAATCGATGGGCTCGGGGAAGTAATTCCCGCCCGTACGGGCGGCCTCCTCGATGTCCCTCGTGTTCATTCGGAACGCGTGTACCGATTCCCCGTCGGAAGTGTGGACGTCAACGGTGTCGGCGATGGAGAACGCCGCGAGTTTCCCGATTCCCTTGCGCCCCATGACAGTGCGGCCGTCTGGAGTCTCGGCGTGTTGTAGGCGACGCTTATAGCCGACGGTGAGGAACTTGGAGTTGATGTCGTGGAGGCTCATGCCGTGTCCGTCGTCGCGGATCCGGATCGAAGGCGTCTGGTGATCGAAGTCGATACGGACCCGGCTCGCGTCGGCGTCCCATGCGTTAGCAACGAGTTCCGACAGGACGGCAGGTATGTTGCTATAGAGCCCGATGCCCAGGTGTTGGAGAACATCGAGACTAATCGTCATCTGAAAGGGGCGGTCATCGTGGGTCATGCGGCATACTCGTGGATGTGGGCGTGGATGACGTCCCCGATAGCGGCGGCGAGGCCGACTGGCACGGCGTTACCGATGTGCCGGCCGACGCGGGCGAACCACACCGGGTCACCGGGTGCAGTGAAGGCGTATCTTGCCGGGAAACTCTGCAGTAGAGCTGCTTCGCGGAGGGAAATCGCGCGGTCCTGCTCCGGGTGGCCGAATCGGCCGCGACCGAAGGAAAAACACCCCGTAGTCAGCGTGGGAGAAGGCTTGTCCCACTCCATGCGCCCGTAGACGTTCTTGTAGCTGGCGCCCGTGCTTCGCTGGTGGCATGGCGATACAAGGTCTGGATCATCCCATTCGGACCATGTCTTACCGGGCTTCGCCGCGCGGATTCGCCGGAGGTTTACCGGTGAGAGCCTCGACGAACGGTGCAACCCGTCCTCTGCGTCCACGTCCCCGGCATCAAGAGCGGGCATGTGCGCTATGGCGTCGCGAACCGATGCGCGCTCGGCGACCGTGGAGGCCGGAACGTCGATGGGGCCCATCTTGGAGGCAACGACCACAAGGCGGCTGCGATCCTGCGGAACGCCGTAGTCTGCGGCGTTCACCACTTCGGCCGACACGTCGTATCCTGCGCCCTCCAGTCGCTCCAGAAACCCGTCGAACACCCGCCGCCCAGCGAAAGACCTGAGGCGCGGCACGTTCTCCATCGATATCACTTCAGGTTTGACAACCCCGATTCGATCCATGAAGAGGTCGACAAGCGACCATTTGTCTCGGGGTTTACCCGGTCCGGCGCTATAAGAGGAAAAGGGCGTACAAGGAGCACATCCGACCAGAATGCGGCGGGACCCCTCCGGAAAAAGCGATGCGACCTGCTCGCCGGACACCTCCTCCAGCGGCCGTCCCACGAAGGTCGCCTCGTTGTTCGTTTCGAAGGCGTACCGGCACGTTTCGTCGGCGTCCACTCCCGCGACGACATTGAGGCCGGCCCGGCGCAGTCCATGGCTCAGGCCTCCGATACCGCAGAAGAGATCGACGACAGCCCACTCGGACACGGTCGATTGAACCACGCTGGATTCTCCCGGGCAGCCAGGGGACACGGCCTCGCGCGAGAGCGGTTCCCCATCTGGGGCCGGGTCGAGCCGCGCAATCTCAGCTCTCGTGTCATTCACGTCATTCAACCGTCGTTCTCCGTCGGTCGCTTTCCGAGCAGGTAAGTGCAGAACGCGGCGCAAGCCGGAATCATGAACGCGGCTTCCGCTCGCCCAAGTCGGTCACTCGTGTCGGCCCCCCCGTGCCGTACTCCTGGCTCGTTAGAAGCCCACCCGAAGAGCTTCTCCATTGCGGAACAGAATGCCGGGTGAGTGTTCCAGTCCCTCTGCATCGTTTCGAGAATCGTGCCAAGCGGAGCCTTTCCGGGGACCAAACTCTTCGCCAGAGACTCAACCGCCGAGATACTCTCGTGCACGCTCTCTCGCCATTGCCCATCTCGCAACAACTCCTCGGCACGCCGCAAGTGCCCGCCCGCAGCAGGGTGCTCAGCCTCTGTAAGGCTCCGGCGCGCTTGCTCGATGGCGTGCCGTTCCTGCGCGTTGGCGGCGAAAATTATCGTCGGCGAGCCGTCCGTGTCGACGAAGTACGGCACGCCGTCCTCGTTGAACGCCGCCTTGACGTTCTGGATAAACGACGGGGGGCACTGCTCGTGTCTCATAGCTTCTTCCAGCAGGTCTAGAAGACGATTGCCCGGTGCGCCAACGAAGAATGGCCCAAATGCCTCAAGTACCTTTTCAACGGCCGTGCCGCGATGTCCAAGGAAAGCGTCGTGGGCGGCAAGGTTGTCGCTTGAAACGCAGAGGTGCCTTTGTGCAAGCCGGGTGGCGATCTGTTCCCATCCGCCCGCGAGAAGAACCGGTGCGTACGTTCCCGTCGCGGGGTCGGCTACGGCTGCTTGGCGTGTGGTTTCGGCGAATAGGCCCCAGAGGCCCAGCCGTACGTGAGCTTGCAACTCCGCTGGCCCGGGACGACCGCGCGGTTTCTCCAGTCCGTCTGCCTGCGAGGACGGGGTCTCGCGGGAGTCAGGGCCCACGAAGCCGTCGGTCATTGAATCGCCGCTCGTAGGCGCGGGGTCCGAGCCGGCCTCGCCGGCACCTGGCCGCCGTCTATCGCCGGTTCTCATGTCCCGTCCTCCGCTGCTCCTAGCACTTCGCCGACGGAGATGTTCCAGCGGCTCGTGATCGTTGCGATCAAGCGGTTGAAGGGGTCTCGAATGCATACAAGCTGCGGGTTGGAGGCCGCGCAACCGTAGACCACGTAGAGCCAGAACTCGTCGCCCAGGTGGCAGGCAGCCCTCCACTCGTTGTCCTCCATGCGAATCTCGGCTCGGCCCGCGCGGCCCTTGACCTCGATGTGCCGCTTGCTGCCGTCGGGCCGCGTCGCGAGCAGGTCGAAGCCCGGGTAGTCGCCCAGGCCCGCTGCCCGTGCTCCGCTCGGTCGGGAGACGTCCACCACGGTAGCCCTCCGTGCGCGCTCCCACTCGGAGGCGATGCGCATGGCGGTCGCCTCGACGCGCGCGTCAAAGGCCTCGATGTCTTCGTCGCCGCGGGGCGGGAGGGCGATCGCCAACGCGCGGAAGCGAGGCTCCCCGGGAACGATCCGTCGCGCTGCGCCCTCGAGTTCCTGGACGGCGACCGACCGCTCCAGACGGAGGTTGGCCTGTTCCTGCTTCACAGCGTCCAGGTCTTCCGGGTCTGCGTCGGGGTCGCGCGACAGTGCCGAACGACGGCTGGCGGCCTCCGCCGCTCGCAGGTTGAGGCTTAGCGTGATTCGCGCCCGGCGCTCGGGAATCGCGTCGCGAACCATCTCGCGCCGGGCCTCGGCCACGCGCTGCGCCTCCTTGTGCAGGTAAGCGTTTGTTTCCGCGCGCAGGGTGACGGCCCGGGTCGCGAGCGGGACAGTACCAGGGGGCACATGCCGCGCCTCCTGGAGGAACGCGAGGTATTCGAGAGGCAACGGGGCGATCCGGCCGTCCTCGCCTTGTCGGAGACAGTTGATCCGCTGCTCCAATGTCCGGCGTGCTCGGACATCGGGGGCGGTCTCATCCTCCGCCTCCTCCAGCACGGCCAGTTCACCGAGGTGAACGAGGTAGGGGTCTTCGGCCTTGGGGTCGATGAAGATCGCCCCGCGCTGGGCGTCTCTCTCGCAAATCGCCAGGACGCGGGCGCACAGAGCGTCGAAAACGGGTTCGCCGGGGTGGAGCCAGATGCACGGCTCGTCGCCTTCGGGACGCCGCACGCGCAGGCCGTCTCGGGCCTCGGGCGGATAGGCTTCCAATGCGGGGAGCAGCGGATCCAGCGCGCGCCCGCGGTTTGGAACGAGCGCGAACACATCGTTCAGGTCGCCGAAAACGTCGAGTCCCAGCAGCGGTGCCGACCGTTCCACGAACCGCAACACCCACGCGGGGAGCAGGTGCAGGTAGCGTTCGCGCTCCATCTCGCCGCGCAGTGTGCCCAGGCGGCGGGACACGTCGCCGCCTGGACCGTAGTGGTGCGCGTCGTCCTCCTCGATGCCGCGCACCTCATCGCTGCCGAGTCCGGACATTCGATCGCGCGCCCGCCGCTCCCCCTCGTCCGTCAGCGTGTCGCGCATGTATTCGACTAGCGAACGGTTCTCGAACATCCGCCCGATCACGTCAAAGACCTTGTCCGACCGCAGCTCCCGGCGGATCGCCTCCAGCCTCTCCAGCAGCACTTTGAGGACGCGTCCCTCCCGCGTGTCGGTGGAGACGAGGTTGAAGATGCGGACGTCGTGTTCCTGTCCGTAGCGGTGGATGCGACCCATACGCTGCTCGAGACGGGCCGGGTTCCACGGGATGTCGTAGTTCACCATCAACCGGCAGAACTGGAGATTAATCCCCTCCCCGGCGGCGTCGGTCGCGACCAGGAAGCGGGCGCCGGATGGATCCCGGAAGCGCTCCACCGCCTCCTCCCGCTCGGGCCAGCCCATGCCGCCGTGGATCGTGGCCACCCGGCCCGCGTGCCCCAACGCCTCCAGACGCCGCACAAGGTAGTCGGCGGTGTCGCGGTGCTCGCTGAACACGAGCCACTTCTCCTCCGCGTACTCGGGACTCTCCAGCAGTTCACGCAGCCGCTCGAACTTCGACTCCCGTCCCGAATCGATGAGGTGGCGCGCACGGTCCCTGAGGTCGCGCAGCGTCTCGATTTCCTCCCGCAGCTCCTCGACGGTGACCGCGACGACCGCGCCGAGTACCGCGTCCTCGTAAGCCTCGCTTCGCTCTCGTCGCCGGTCGTCGGGCTGGTCATCGGCCGAGTCGAATGTGTCGAAGAAATCCGCATCGAATTGCCGGTCGAGCCCCGCCTGACGCCGTCCGAGCGAGGCTGCGTCGATGCGCCCAGTCTCGAGATCGGCGATCAATGCCTTGACCTTTTGGATGCGGCGCTCCAGAGACGTGAGCAGCGCCCACGTCGAACTGGCCAGCCGTCGCTGGAACACGCCCATGGCGAGCTTGACGGCCTGCCGGTTGTCCATGGCCCGGCCGTACGAGCCGAGCAGGTACTCCGTCGTGCGGTCGTACAGCGCCCGCTCGCCGTCCGGCCCCTCCGTGAGGTCGTAGCCGAACGTGTCGCAGCGGCGGTTGCGGAAGATCGGCTGACCGTTGAAGTCGACCATCTCCTCCTTGGTGCGGCGAATGAAGTGGCGCGACCGATCCTCGGGCGGGAAGCGCCGCCACGCCTCCTCCGCGCCGAACACGCGGTGGTCCAGGAGCCGCCACAGATGATGGTACGGGGAGTCCTTCCCCATGTGGGGCGTGGCCGTCAGGAGCAGGAGGTGATGCGCCGACCACTTGAGGGACGCCCAGTCGGGCTCCGTCGAGCCCCCGTTCCCGCGCCGGAGGCGCATCCGTCCCGGCGTACCGGACGAACACCCCGCCAAGGCCTCGGCGAGCTTGTAGCGCTGGGTCTTGTCGGTGCGACCGCCCGAGGTCGTGGCGCTCAGCTTGTGCGCCTCGTCAAAGACTACGAGGTCGTAGGGTGTCGTGCCCGGCTCGGTCAGCCTCCCGAACGCCGCGCCGCCCCGCAACGTGTCGAGCGAAACGACAACGCGGTCGCCACCGGATCCGGCGAACGGATTTCCGGCCCGGGCGTCGTCCCCTGACACGATGCGGAAGTCGAGCCGGAACAGAGTACGGAGTTCGCGCTCCCAGTTGCCCACGAGCCCAGCCGGAGGGACGACCAGCACGCGCCGGATTCGTCCGCGCATGAGCATCTCGCGAACGTAGAGTCCGGTCATGATCGTCTTACCCGCGCCCGCGTCGTCCGCGAGCAGGAAGCGGAGTGGTTCCTGTTTGAGCATGTGCTCGTAGACCGCGATCCGCTGGTGGGGCAGGGGATGGATGCGCGAGATCTCGCTCGCGAATGCCGGATTGAACTGGTAGCCGTGCGTCAGCCGGAGCCCCTCCACAAAGAGGGAGAGCCGGTCCGGGTCACCGTTGAAGTCGAGGAACGGCGGATCGCGGACGTCCTGGCTCGCCTCTCGGATCACGTGGGTCCCGTCGCCGTATCGGGGGCGGTGCCGAGCCATGTCCAGCGCATGTTGCTCCTCCAGTTCGTCCAGACGTCGCAACGCGAGTCTCCTCGGGCTAGACTGCCCCGTCTCCCACCGGTGGACCGTGATGACCGATACGCCGAGTCGCTTGGCGAAGCCCTCCTGGGTGAGCCTCAACCCGCGTCGAAGGCGACGAACGCGAGCCGGGATCGTCGGGCCTGCCGGGTCCGAATGCGACGCATCGAAATGTGAGGACATGGCGCCAAGGTCGCCTACCTTCGACCTCTCGTCAAGCCAGGGTCGCGCCCGCTTCGCGTGTAACCTATCATTTGTTATGTTTCGAGCGACGCTAGATTCACGTGCGCGGCGAAACGGTTGGCCGCGATACGGCGAGGCGATACGGCGGCTCCACACAGGATCGAGGGAATCGATGCGCACGGTTGAAATCCATGACGCCCGGAAGCACCTGTCCCGCCTCGTCCAGGAGGCGGCGGACGGCGACCCGTTCGTCATCACGCGGGACGGCAGGCCGTTGGTCGAGGTGGTGTCGATCAGCACGCCGGGGCCCGCGACGGCTCGCCGAACCGGATTCATGGTCGGCGAAATCGCAGTTCCGCCGGACTTCGATCGAATGGGATCGACGGAGATCGAGGCGCTGTTCGACGCCGATCCGTAGCCTGGCCGGGTCGGGGTCAGCCGCCGCTGACGGCGGGGAGGACCACGAGTTCGGCGCCATCGGTGACGGGGGTGTCCAGGCCGCTCAGGAAGCGGATGTTCTCGCCGTCCACGAAGATGTTCACGTGAGGCCGCAGGTGGCCGCGTTCCGTGATCAGGCGGTCGCGGACGCCGGGGTGGGCGGCGCCGAGTGCGGCCAGGATATCCCCGACCGGGGCGGGCGCGCCGGGGACATCGACCGTGGAGCGCCCGCCCGTGAACTCCGTCAGCGCGGCGGGCAGCGTCACGCGCACGAGGCCGGCGGCAGGCGTCCCGGCGGCCAGCGTCCCTGCGGACATCAGCCGGCCCGCGGGGCGCACGCCTTCACGCAGACCACGGGCGGGAGTCCCTCGCACACGAGCCCCCACGTCGTCCCGTCGTCGCGGGAGGCGTACACCTTGCCGCTGCGGGTGCCGAAGAACACCTGCCCGGGGGCGAGCGTGTCCAGCGCGTCG
The DNA here is from genome assembly GCA_009841015.1 of Candidatus Palauibacter denitrificans. Taxonomy (GTDB): domain Bacteria; phylum Gemmatimonadota; class Gemmatimonadetes; order Palauibacterales; family Palauibacteraceae; genus Palauibacter; species Palauibacter denitrificans. The sequence goes on from VXMQ01000009.1 coordinate 63,981, forward strand.
CGCAGCACGGTCTCGTACGCGTTCCGCTGCGGGAGTCCCTCGGTGAGCGCCTCCCAGCTCGTGCCGGCGTTCCGGGTGCGGTAGACGCGCAGCTTCGCCTCGGGCGTACAGCGGAAACCGTCCGATTCGAGCGGGACGATGTAGACGGTGTCGGCGTCGCCCGGGTGCATCGCCATCGCGAAGCCGAAGTCCGACGGGACGCCGTTGGCGATGTCCGTCCACGAATCGCCCCAGTCGTCGCTCCGGTACAGTCCCCAGTGGTTCTGCAGGAAGAGCCGTCCCGGGTTCGACGGATGGTGCACGATCTTGTGCACGCACTGGCCGAACTCCGGGTGCTTGTCCGGCAGGAACTCCGCGCGCACGCCGTTGTTGCGCGCGGCCCAGTTCGCCCCGCCGTCGTCGCTGCGATACGTCCCCGCCGCCGAGATGGCGATGGTCGCGCGCCCGCCCGGCTCGCCGTCCGTGATGATGGTGTGCAGGCAGAGCCCGCCGGCCCCCGGCTCCCACCGCTCGCGGTGCGGGTGGTTCAGGAGTCCGTCCACCGCCTCCCACTTCTCCCCCGCATCGTGCGAGATGAACAGGCAAGCGGGTTCGACGCCGAGCCGGATCACATCGGGTTCGCGGGCAGACCCCGGCTGAATCTGCCAGATGCGTTTGAGGGACAGCCCGGAGTCCTCGGGGAAGCTGACCGAACGCTCGGCCGTCCCCGACCAGCTCGCCCCGAAGTCGTCCGAGAAGCGCAGCGTCGTCCCCCAGAAGGGACTGTGCGGCGCCGCCCACAGGCGCGACCGGCCGGCCCGGTCGTCGTACGCCATCGCGTAGATTTCTTCTCCCGGGAAGTGGGGGCCGTCCAGCTCCCAGCCCCCGTCGCCCGCTCCGCCGCCGTCGCGCGGCCGCGCCAGGAAGGCGCCCTTCGTCGTGCCCAGCAGGAGCGTGCCGCCCCCGTTCGTCCCGTTTCCGCTCGCCACGATCCGTCCCCTCGTTCTTCACAAGTCGCTTCGCAACCGTAGTACGTCGCTTCGCGGCCGAAGTTGCCGGCGGCCAATGTACCATGCGGGTGCGGCCGGGGTGCGTCGGCCCGCGGCCAGGGTGCGTCGGCCCGCTGACGAGGTTGCGTTGGCCCGCCGACGGCGGGGCCGTATCATCCGGCCCATGCAGGTCTGGATCGGCACGAGCGGCTACAGCTATCCCGCGTGGAAAGGCAGCTTCTACCCGGAGGATCTCCCCAACAAGGAGATGTTGTCCTTCTACGGGCGCCGGCTTCAGGCCGTCGAGATCAACAACACCTTCTACCGCATGCCGCGCGAGAGCGTGCTCGAGAACTGGGCCGGGGCGGTGCCCGACGGATTCCGCTTCGCGCTCAAGGCGTCGCGCCGCATCACGCACTTCAAGCGGTTGCAGAACACGGAAGAAGAGACGGAGTATCTCGTGCAGACGGCGTCGGTGATGGCGGATCGCGCGGGCGTCATCCTTTACCAGCTTCCGCCCAACTTCAAGCGGGACGATGAACGGCTCGCGCGTTTCGTGGACCAGCTTCCGAACCCCGGTACCTCCGCCTTCGAGTTCCGGCACGCCTCGTGGTTCGACGAGGCGGTGTTCGACATCCTCCGGGCCCGGAACTCCGCCCTCTGCCTCGCCGAGACGGACGACGGAGACGATGCGCCTCTCGTCGAGACGGCGGACTGGACCTACCTCCGGCTGCGTCGCAGCGCGTACTCCGCGGAGGAGCTGGAAACCTGGGCCGGGCGGTTGCGCGCTTCGGGCTGGGGCCGGGTCTACGCCTTCTTCAAGCATGAGGACGCCGGCGTGGGTCCCGCGCTCGCCGAGCAGTTCACCGAGATGATGACGGAGATGACGGGGATGGCGGAGAGAGCCCACGCATGACCCGCGTCGTCGGCCAACTGCTCCTGATCAACGTCGTCGCCTACGTGTTCACGCGCACGAACCCCGCCCTGATGTCGGAGCTGTGGCTCGTCCCCGCCCAGGTTCTGACCCGGCCCTGGACGCTCATCACCTACCAGTTCCTGCACGGCGGCATGTCCCACATCTTCTTCAACATGCTCGCGCTCTTCTTCTTCGGGCCGAAGCTCGAGTCGCTGCTCGGGTCGAAGAGTTTCCTCAGGCTGTACCTGCTGGCCGGGCTGGTGGGAGCCCTCGTCCACATCCTCTGGACCATCCCCACGATGTCGCAGGGCACCCTGTACGTGCCGATGGTCGGCGCCTCGGCGGCGGTGTACGGCGTGCTCTTCGGCTACGCGCGCTACTGGCCGCGCGACCGGGTGATGATCTGGTTCGTCATCCCGGTGCAGGTCCGCTTCCTCGTCATCGGCTTCACCGTGCTCTCCCTGTGGCTGGGCCTGGGCGGCGTCGGTGGGGGCGTGGCGCACTTCGCGCACCTGGGCGGGTTCCTCGGCGGCTGGCTCTACCTGAGGTGGCGGGCCACGCGCTCCGCCGCGGCGCAGTTCCGCAAGAAGGCCGAGAGCCCCGGCGTCCGCATGGGAGAGCGGGAGTTGAACGTGAAGTGGGGCCGCATCGAGCCGAGCGCCCTGCATCCCGTGAACCGGGCCGAGTACGAGCGCATCGCCGGCAAGCTCAAGGCCGCGGGCTGGTCCGCCCTCACCGACCGCGAACGCACGTTCGTGGAGAGATTCGGCGGTTTCAGCTAGCAAGGACTGTCCCGCCGCCTTCCCCGGCCTCGGAATTTGCGAAACAGGTAAAATCCCCTATCTTCCGCCGCTTCCGCGTCCTCCAACCCTCCCAGGGGTGCCGCCATGCAGCACGTCGCGATCTTCGATACGACCCTCCGAGATGGGGAGCAGGCTCCGGGCTTCAGCATGAACGTGAAGGAAAAGCTCCTTCTCGCGCGCCAGCTCGAACGTCTCAACGTGGATGTGATCGAGGCGGGCTTTCCGGTCGCCTCGGACGGGGACTTCGATGCGGTCAGGAAGATCGCCGAAGAGATCCGCGAAGTTTCCGTTACCGGACTCGCCCGCACGAATCCCGGCGACATCCGTCGTTGCTGGGAGGCGCTGCAGGGCGCGGCGAAGCCCAGGATCCACACTTTCCTGGCCACGAGCGATATCCATCTCGAGCACAAGCTTCGCGTGTGCCGAGCCGAGGCGCTGGACATGGCGGCCGCGGCCGTCGAACTCGCGCGGTCGCTCTGCGACGATGTCCAGTTTTCGGCGGAGGACGCGGGGCGTTCCGATCGCGAATACCTGTATCGGGTGGTAGCCGCCGTGATCGAGGCGGGGGCCACAGTCATCAATCTCCCGGACACGGTGGGTTACTGCATGCCGGACGAGTACGGCGCGATGTTTGCCGGGCTCGCGGATGTGGACGGCATCGAGGGCGTGACGGTCAGTACGCACACACACAATGATCTGGGCCTCGCCGTCGCCAACTCCCTGGCCGGTGTCCTGAACGGAGCACGCCAGATCGAGTGCGCCGTGAATGGCATTGGCGAGCGCGCCGGTAACGCCGCGCTCGAGGAAGTCGTGATGGCGCTCCATGTCCGCTCCGGCCTGCTCGGCCTCAAGAGCGGCGTGAATACGCGCGAGATCCACCGCGCGAGCCAGTTGCTGGCGAGCGTGACGGGGACGGATGTGCAGCCGAACAAGGCGATCGTCGGAAGGAACGCCTTCGCACACGAAGCCGGCATCCACCAGGACGGCGTCCTCAAGTACGCGGGGACATACGAGATCATGACGCCCGAGTCCGTGGGCGTGCCGAAAAACCGGCTCGTGCTAGGCAAGCACTCCGGGCGTCACGGGCTCGCGGCGCGTTATCGGGAACTGGGCTACGAGCTCGGCGAAGAAGACCTGACACGCGCGTACATGTTGTTCACGAAGCTGGCGGACCGTAAGGGGACGGTTTACGACGAGGATCTGTTGACGATCGTCAACGTGGGCCTGCCCTCGGTCCCCCGGGCGTACGCCCTCAAGCACTTCCATCTCGTGGGGCAGGCGGATGCCATCTGCGCGGTCACCATCAGTCTGGAGAGGGAAGGCGTCCTGTACACGGAATCGGCAACCGGAGATGGACCGGTCGATGCCATCGTGCGCGCGGTGAATCAGATCGTCGGCACGGATGGCAGGGTCCTCGAGTATGCTGCGAAATCGGTGACTCAGGGGAGCGACGCCGTGGGCGAGGTGTTCATGAACGTGGATTTCGGCGGCAGGCAGGCGGCGGGGCGCGCGGCCAGCACCGACCTCAACATCGGTGCGGCCCTGTCGTACGTGGATGCGATCAACAGGGCGACCCGGCTGGCGTCACGTGACGGTGCGGCCGCCGATCCTCGCGCGACCGTCTCGGACCGGGATCCCGGAGTCGTGGCCGGGCGGCAGCGCGCGACCTAGTCCCATGGACGGGCGCATCCTGTTCCTGCCCGGCGATGGCATCGGCCCCGAAGTCCTCCGCGAAGCGCGACGGGTGCTGGAGGCCATCGGCGAGAGCTTCGGTCACCGGTTCGAGGTCATCGAGGCTCCGATCGGCGACGACGCGCTGGAGCGTTTCGGAGACCCTCTGCCGGATGAGACCCGATTGCTGGCCGTCGGCGTCGACGCCGTGCTTGTCGGGGCCGTGGGGCTCGCCGTGCGCTCGGTGGATGGCGTGCGAGCCGATGCTTCCAGGGGGCTCCTCGCTCTGCGACAGTTGCTCGGGAATCACGCGAATATCCGGCCTGTCTCGGTCCCGGCGGCCCTCGTCGACCGGTCTCCCCTCCGCCCGGACCGCGTCCGCGGCGTGGATCTGGTGGTCGTCCGCGAGTTGCTCGGCGGCATCTATTTCGGACGTCCGCGGGGGATTGAGGACGGCGTCGCCTATGACACGGAAGTCTATACCGAAGAGGAGATCCGGCGGATTTCCGTGTCGGCGTTCGAACTCGCGCGCACGCGACGGAAGAAGGTGACATCGATCGACAAGGCGAACGTGCTGGAGTCGTCGATCTTCTGGCGTCGCATCGCCGAAGACGTATCCCGTGGCTATTCGGACGTCGAGTTCTCCAGCATGCTGGTGGACAACTGCGCGATGCAGTTGATCCATAATCCACGACAGTTCGACGTCCTGCTGACGAGCAACATGTTCGGCGACATCCTGAGCGACGAGGCGGCGGTGCTTGCCGGAAGTCTGGGAATGCTGCCGTCAGCGAGCGTGGGCGGCGTCGTCGGTCTCTACGAGCCGGTACACGGTGCGGCGCCGGACATCGCGGGGCGGGGAATCGCCAACCCCCTCGGCGCAATCCTCTCCGTCGCAATGATGCTCGAACTCACGTTCGCGCTGTCGGAGGAGGCGGGCGCCGTGCGGGAGGCCGTGAACCGCGTGATTGAGGACGGGTACGGCACGGCGGACATCCGCGCCGCCGGCGGCCGGGCGCCGGTGTCGACCGCGAGAATGGGTGAGTTGGTCGCCGGAGCGCTGCGCCCGCCGGGTGCGGCGGCGCCGGCAGGCGGGGTGGGGGCGGACGGTGGCGCGCGGGGGCAAGCGTGCTGAACCGGATCAGCCGCGAGTTAACGCAGCGCCGGGACCGGCCGGCCGCACGCGCGATGCTGTTCGCGGCGGGTCTGACCGAGGATGATCTGGATCGCCCGCAGATCGGGATCGTCAGCTCCGGGTACGAAGGCAATCCGTGCAACATGCACCTCAACGGTCTCGCCGCGGCGGCAAGGGAAGGCGTCCGGTCGTCCGACATGATCGGCTTCGTCTCGAACACGATCGGGGTCAGCGACGGAATCTCGATGGGCACGTTCGGGATGCGCTATTCGCTCCCCTCGCGCGACCTGATCGCGGATTCGATCGAAACGATCGCGTCGGCGCAACACTACGACGGCGTGGTCACGATCATGGGCTGCGACAAGAACATGCCCGGCGCGATGATGGCCATGAGCCGCCTCGACCGCCCCGCCATGATGATTTACGGCGGGACCATCGCGCCGGGACGCCGGAACGGGGAGCGGCTTGATGTGGTTTCCTCCTTCGAAGCGCTCGGGCAGCGGCTGGCCGGCGCCATCACCGAGAAGGAGTACCGGGACATCGTGCGCCTGAGTTGCCCGGGCGCGGGGGCGTGCGGCGGCATGTTCACGGCGAACACGATGGCCTCGACGATCGAAGTCATGGGGATGAGCCTCCCGGGCAGCTCCTCGAACCCTGCGACGAGCGAAGACAAGAAGGCGGAGTGCCGGAGGGCGGGACGGGCGATCCGGAACCTGCTCGAGCGGAGCCTTCGTCCGCGCGACATCCTCACGCGCGAGGCGTTCGAGAATGCGATCACACTGGCCGTGGTGATCGGCGGATCCACGAACGTGGTGCTTCACCTCCTGGCCATCGCGCGCACCGCCGGGGTCGCCCTCACGATCGACGATTTTCAGCGCATCAGCGATCGCACGCCAGTGCTCGCGGACTTCAGACCCAGCGGCCCCTACGTCATGGAGGATCTGCACCGGATCGGCGGCATGCCGGCCCTCATCAAGGTGCTCCTCGCGGAAGGCCTCCTCCACGGCGAATGCATGACCGTCACCGGAAAGACACTGGCGGAGAACGCGGCGGATGCGCCCCCGTTGGGCGACGATCCGAGCGTCGTGCACGGCCTGGACGACCCCATCAAGGCTTCCGGGCACCTCCGCATCCTCTACGGCAACGTGGCCGAGGGCGGCTCCGTGGCGAAGATCACCGGCAAGGAGGGCGAGGTCTTCGAGGGGCCGGCCCGAGTGTTCGACAGCGAGGCCGAGGCGAACGAGGCGATCGGGGAGGGGCGGATCCGAAAGGGCGACGTGATCGTCATCCGCTACGAAGGCCCGCGCGGCGGGCCCGGCATGCCGGAGATGCTGACGCCGACCTCCATGATCATGGGACGCGGGCTGGGCGGCGACGTCGCCCTCATCACGGACGGCCGATTCTCCGGTGGCACGCACGGCTTCGTCGTCGGACACATTACGCCGGAGGCGCAGGAGGGCGGCGTCATCGCCCTCCTCTCCGACGGCGACCGCATACGGATCGACGCGGTCGAGAACACCATAAACGCCGACCTTTCGTCCGCTGAGCTGAGCGGTCGGCGAGAGAAGTGGACGGCCCCGCCTCCGCGCGTGGCGTCGGGTGCGCTCCATAGATACTCCCGCACTGTGTCCGCCGCCTCGGAAGGGTGTACGACCGATGGACCGTAAGATGATGGAACTGGAGCGCACCGCCGTACGCACGGTCGGCGAGGCCCCTTTGCCCCGCCGGGAACGAGACCTCACCAGCCGCTCGAACAGGATATCGGGGGCGGAAGCCGTGGTCCGCTCGCTCGTCGAGGGCGGGGTACGCACGGTGTTCGGATATCCCGGCGGCGCGATCATGCCCGTCTACGATGCCCTCTTCGACCACGGTCATGAGATACGCCACGTCCTTGTACGCCATGAGCAGGGATCGATACACGCCGCCGAAGGATATGCGCGCGCGTGCGGAAGGACGGGAGTGTGCATTGCCACCTCCGGACCCGGCGCGACCAACCTCCTCACGGGCATCGCCGACGCGAAGATGGACAGCACCCCGGTCGTGTGCATTACGGGCCAGGTTCCGTCGAGCGCCCTCGGTTCCGACGCGTTTCAGGAAACGGACGTGATGTCCGTGAGTGCTCCGCTGACCAAGTGGAACCATCAAATCACGGATCCGGCGGATATCCCGGTGGTGATCTCGAAGGCCCTCCACCTGGCTCGCAGTGGCCGCCCGGGGCCCGTCCTCGTCGACATCACGAAAGATGCCCAGACCGGCACTCTCGCCTATCGGCCGCACGAGGAGGAGCACGAGGTCAGGGGGTACGAACCGTTCCCGACGCTGGATGAGGAGCGTGTGGAAGCGGCGTGTCGACTCATCGACCGGGCGAAGCGACCACTCGTACTCGCCGGCCAGGGCGTCCTGTTGTCGGGAGCGCAGAAGGAACTCAGGGAGTTCGTTGAGAAGGCCGGACTTCCCTTCGCCTGCACCCTGCTGGGGCTGGGAGCCGTAACGAGCGAACATCCGCTTTATGTGGGGCTGCTCGGCATGCACGGGAACTATGGGCCCAACATAAAGACCGACGAGTGCGATCTGCTCGTCGCCGTCGGCATGCGGTTCGACGACCGCGTAACGGGCGACCTCGCCAGGTACGCTCGACAGGCCAAGGTCGTTCACCTGGACATCGATGCATCGGAAATCGGCAAGAACGTGCCTGCCGACGTGGAGATCCTGGCCGATGCGAGAGAAGCTCTGGGCGCCATGACGACGCGGGTGCGGGGCAGGTCTCGCACGGCATGGCTGGCCGAGTTCGCCGCCTGCGATGCGGTCGAACGGGAGCGCGTGATCGAGAACGACCTGAACCCCGCGTCGCCCGAACTTCGGATGAGCGAGGCGATGGACCGGCTTGCTGCGCGAACGGGGGGTCGAGCTATCGTCGTCGCGGACGTGGGGCAACACCAGATGGCCGCCGCACGCTACTACGGGTGTCGCGACGGCGGGGCCTTCATCACGTCGGGTGGCCTCGGCACGATGGGCTTCGCCCTGCCGGCGGCGATGGGTGTCGGGCTGGCCCGCCGGGATCGCCCCGTGGTCGCGGTGATCGGCGACGGCGGCTTTCAGATGACTTTGCAGGAACTCGCAACGATCGTCGAGGAGCGGATACCCGTGAAGATCATGATATTGAACAATGGGTATCTGGGTATGGTTCGACAGTGGCAGGAACTGTTTTTCCGCCGCCGCTATTCCCAGACCGAGCTCACGAATCCGGACTTCGTGGCGATCGCCGAGGCATACGGAATGAAGGGCGGACGGGTGTCGGCGAGGGCCGAACTCGATGCCTCGATCGACGAGATGCTCTCCTCGGCAGCGCCGTTCCTGCTGGAAGTGATCGTCGAGCGCGAGGAGAACGTCTTCCCCATGGTACCGGCGGGGGCCGGCTGTGCGGAGATTCGTCTCGAATAGGAGGGGGAACGTGCATGCTCAGTATACGGTCACGGCCCTGACGGAAAAGGAAAACAGTTCGTTCCTGCGTCTCATTTCGGCCATGGGTCGGCATCGGATCGCCATCGAGAGCTATGCCTGCAGCACCAGTCGCTCCGGTGCGACATACAAACACGTGCTGACCGTGCGGGCCCGGCCGGAGGGCATGCGCCGCGCCGTCAAGCAGATCGGTGGCTACGTGGGCGTTCTCGGAATCTGCTATCGCGGGCTGGAAGAGAACGCGAACTCTGAAAAGGCCGGCTGAAGACGCCAGTCGTCCGCAAGGAGGGTTAGGGCCTGTGGCAAGGATACATGTCGGCGACGCGGAAGAAGATGTCGTCACGCGGGAAGAGTGGCCGCTCGAGAAGGCGCGCGAGGCGCTGAGGGATGAGACGATCGCCGTGCTGGGCTACGGGGTCCAGGGTCCGGGACAGGCGCTCAACCTGAGAGACAACGGATTCCGCGTGATCATCGGACAGCGCACGGGTTCCGACTCCTGGGACCGCGCCGTCGCCGATGGTTGGGTGGAGGGCGAGACGCTGTTCGAGATCGGGGAGGCAGCCGGCCGGGGCACCATCCTCCAGTACCTCCTCTCCGACGCCGGTCAGATCGCCTGCTGGGACGAGGTCAAGGCACAACTCGCCCCCGGAAAGTGTCTCTATTTCTCGCACGGGTTCGGCGTCACGTACCGGGAACAGACGGGGATCATCCCTCCCGGGGATGTCGACGTCGTGCTCGTGGCCCCGAAGGGATCCGGCCTTTCGCTCAGGCGGCTGTTCGTTCAGGGGAAGGGCGTGAACTCGAGTTACGGTATCTTCCAGGACGCGACGGGCCGGGCGAGGGAGCGCGTCATCTCGCTCGGCATCGGCGTCGGCTCCGCCTTTCTCTTCGAGACGGATTTCCAGCGGGAAGTGTGGTCGGACCTCACGGGCGAGCGCGGGATCCTCATGGGCGCGATCGCGGGCGTCTTCGAGGCGCAGTTCGCGGTGCTGCGCAAGAACGGCCATTCCCCCTCCGAAGCCTTCAATGAGACGGTCGAGGAACTCACTCAGAGCCTGATGCCGCTGGTGGCCGAGAACGGCATGGACTGGATGTACCGGAACTGTTCAACGACGGCGCAGCGGGGTGCGCTGGATTGGCGGCACAGATTCCGCGAGGCCGTCACGCCGCTGTTCGACGAGCTCTACGAGAGCGTAAAGACAGGCGAGGAGGCCCGGATCGTCATCGAGACCTGCGGCAAAGACGACTATCGCGACAGGCTCGGTGAGGAACTCGACGAGATGGCGAACTCGGAACTCTGGCGGGCCGGCACGACGCTCCGCGGACTGAGGCCCTGACCGGCATGCCCGCGGACCGGCCGAGGACGCTCTACGACAAGATCTGGGACGGCCACGTCGTCACGGAGGGTGAGGGGGGCGTGTCGCTGCTCTATGTCGACCTCCATCTCGTTCACGAAGTCACTTCGCCCCAGGCCTTCGCAGGGCTCAGGCGCCGCGGCCTCAAGGTCCGGGCACGGGATCGTACGCTGGCTACGGCGGATCACGTGACCCCGACGAGGAGCCTGAACATCGCCGCGGCGGGAGAACTCGCCGCAAAACAACTGCGCAGCCTCGAGGAGAACTGCGAGGAGTTCGGGATCCGGCTCTACACGATGGGGCACAAGTATCGGGGGATCGTCCACGTCATCGGTCCCGAACTCGGACTCACGCAGCCGGGCCAGACGATCGTGTGCGGCGACAGCCACACGTCGACGCATGGCGCGTTCGGGGCCCTGGCCTTCGGCATCGGGACGACGGAGGTGGAGTACGTCCTCGCGTCGCAATGCCTGCTCGAGCGCAAGATGGGCAACCTCAGGGTGGAATGCGAAGGACGACTCCGGCCGGGGGTGACGAGCAAGGATCTCATCCTTGCGCTGATCTCGAAGATCGGCGTGGACGGTGGGGCGGGCCACGTCATCGAGTACGCGGGTCCGGCGGTCCGTCGCCTGTCGATGGAGAGCCGGATGACGATCTGCAACATGTCGATCGAGGCCGGAGCCCGCGCCGGGCTGATCTCTCCCGACGACACGACGTTCGAGTACGTGGCCGGGCGCGAGTTCGCCCCGAAAGGGCCCGAGTGGGACCGGGCTCTGAACCGGTGGCGGACGCTGCCGAGCGATCCGGGCGCGCCTTTCGACAAGACGGTCTCGCTCGATGTGTCCGGACTTGAGCCTTTCATCAGCTTCGGCACGAACCCCTCGATGGCGATCCCGATCCGTTCGCGCATCCCGGATCCGGCCGCGATCGCGGATGCGGTGGAGCGGGAGCAGGTCGTTCGCGCGCTCAAGTACATGGACCTCGGCGCCGGAGAGCCCGTGATCGACCAGAAGATCGATGTCGTGTTCATTGGCAGTTGCACGAACGCGCGCATCGAGGACATGCGAGAGGCGGCCCGCATCTTCCGGGGTCGCAAGGTGAGCGAGGGCGTGCGTGCGCTCGTTGTGCCGGGGTCCGAGCAGGTTCGCCGCGAGGCCGAGAGCGAGGGATTGGACCGGGTCTTCACGGAAGCCGGGGCGGAGTGGCGGCTGCCGGGGTGTAGCATGTGTCTCGGCATGAACGGCGACCACCTGGCGGCTGGCCAGCGGTCCGTGAGCACGAGCAACCGGAACTTCGAGGGTCGGCAGGGGCCTGGCGGCCGGACGATGCTGGGTTCGCCGCTCACCGCCGCCGCCGCCGCGGTCACGGGCAAGGTGACGGACCCGCGCGAACTGCTCCGCGCCTAGTCGGGGCTGCCGCAAGCTGCGGGAGGGGGTCGCATGAAGAGATTCCGGACGTTCGCGACGCGGGCGGTGGCCATTGCCTTCGACGACATCGACACGGACCAGATCATCCCCGCCCGCTACCTGACGACCGTGGACCGGACGGGACTCGGCGGGCACCTGTTCCATGACTGGAGATACGGGGGCGATGGCGAGCCGATGCCGGAGTTCGCGCTCAACCGGCCCGAAGCGGAGGGTGCTCGATTGCTCATCGCGGGCCGGAACTTCGGCTGCGGCAGTTCCCGCGAGCACGCCGTGTGGGCGCTCATGGACCACGGCTTCGACGCGGTCATTGCGCCGAGCTTCGCCGATATCTTCCGGAAGAACGCGCTCAGGAACGGCCTGCTCCCCATCCGCGTCGACGGAGAGATGTACACGGCCTGTATCGAGGAGGCCGCGTCCCGCGCGACCTTCATCGTCGATCTGGAAAACAGCGTCGTGACGACGCCGGCACGCACGATCCCCTTCCGGATCGATCCGTTCGCTCGCAACTGTCTGCTCGAGGGGCTCGACGAACTCTCGTACATCCTCTGCCATGACGAAGCCATATCGGCATTTGAAGCGTCGAACCCGTCCGGATCGTCGATCATACCCCCGAGACCTGCCCGCAGGGGACGTTGACGCCTCGCCCGCGCACGACGGGTGATACACCGGCTGCGAGCGCCGGCCGCCGCGTTTCTCCGGTCAACGGCGGTCTGCGGTGCGGCCGGCGATCCCCTATCTTCCCGGCGGTCGCCGGGGGCATCCCGATCTGTCGGGATTGAGAGCGTACCCCATGAACCTGATCCGGCTGATACCGGCGTAGGGAGCGCGACCCGAGCGGGGTAGCGTCCCCGTCCGGCGTCGACCGTCTCCCGTCCGGCGACGACGCGGGTGTGCCGGGGAGACGACGCCCGTCATGATCGAGCCGGACCCTGCCCTGAGGCCCAGCCCCGCTCACAGCTCGCCGGTTCCGTACGAGGGAGCCTTCCCGAACTCCGCCAGGGTCTTCGCGGATGGCCCCGGAGGTCTTCGCGTCCCCATGCGGGAGATCGCCCTCTCCGGCGGCGAGCCATCGCTGCGCGTCTACGACACCAGCGGCCCGGGCGGGCGCGATGTGCGGCACGGCCTGCCGCTCCTGCGCGATGCGTGGATCCGGGCCCGGGACGTGCGTTCGACCGGGCGCTCCGCCGCGGTCATCCGCGGGCCACGGGACGACGCCGTGGAACTGCCCCCGACGCTCGTCCGCGAGACGCGGCGAGGAGACGGCCCCGTCACGCAGATGCGCTACGCGCGCCGGGGCGAGATCACGCCGGAGATGGCGTTCATCGCCGTGCGGGAGGGCCTGGACCCGTCCTTCGTGCGCGACGAGGTGGCGCGGGGGCGGGCGATCATCCCCGCCAACATTAACCACCCGGAGCTGGAGCCCATGATCATCGGGCGCGGCTTCAAGGTGAAGATCAACGCCAACATAGGGAACTCCGCCGTCACGTCGTCCATCGAGGAGGAGGTGGAGAAGCTCCGCTGGGCGACGCTTTGGGGCGCCGACACGGTCATGGACCTCTCCACGGGCAGGAACATCCACGCGACGCGGGAGTGGATCCTCCGCAACTCCCCGGTCCCCATCGGCACCGTGCCCATCTACCAGGCGCTGGAGAAGGTGGACGGCATCCCCGAGGCACTCACGTGGGACGTCTACCGGGACACGATCATCGAGCAGTGCGAGCAGGGGGTGGACTACTTCACCGTGCACGCCGGGCTGCTGCTCCGGTATGTGCCGCTCACGGCGGGGCGCCTGACGGGGATCGTGAGCCGCGGCGGCTCGATCATCGCCAAGTGGTGTATGGCCCACCACCGAGAGAACTTCCTCTACGCGCACTTCCGCGAGCTGTGCGAGATCGTGCGGGAGTACG
>VXMQ01000147.1 GCA_009841015.1 Candidatus Palauibacter denitrificans
TAGCGACTACTGGAGGCCGGTGCCTACTTCATCTTGTGAGAAATCCGGGCTAGTGATCCTGGAGATGCTCCTGGTCTTCATCATCCGCATGAGCTACAGGCCCGCCGTCATGCCGCCGGCGTCCCCGCCCGAAACGGGGCAACCCGATACCGAGAACTCGGACTCGGCGGACTAGCTTGTAGCACCGAGGGTGCTACTCGGCTACTCCTTCGGCGTCCCCGCGGCCCAGTCGAGGGCGATGGGGTCGGTGGGCAGGGCCTCGATGTCGATGACCTGACCGCCCTTGATGACCATCGAGAGTTGCCGGATGTTCGCGATATCGGCGAGCGGGTCCGCGTCGAGGACGACGATGTCGGCCGCCTTCCCCGCCTCGAGCGTGCCGTACTCGTCGAGTGCCTTGCTCGCGATGGCGCCGTTCTTCGTCGCCGCGGTGATCGCTTCCAGGGGCGTCATGCCGAGTTCGACCAGCCCCTCGATGGCGAGGACGGTGCCGAGGCCGGGGAGCTGGTGCTCCATGTTCTCGGGTTCCTCGCGGAGGAAGTCCGCCGCCACGCCGCCGCGCCCGAAGAGGGTGTTGTCGGTGCCGACGGTCACGATGCAGCCCGCTTCGATGAGCTTCTTCGCGTTCGTGCGCTTCGTCGTCCAGCGTCCTTCCATCACCGATCCCGGCTGTGGGAGCCCCGTGTCCTGCACGCGGCGCCGGATCTCCGCGGTCGTCGGGGGGATACGGCGCTGACGGTCCCCGGACTGGGCCTCGGCGAGATCCTCCCGCGCGCGCTCCATGTTGCGGACGTGGAACTGCCAGCTCGGACCCGTGAACTGGTTGATGAGCATCGAGCACACGATCCCGCGCTCCACGATCATGTCGACGAGTTCATCGGTGATCGTGCGGTTCCCGACGTTGTCCGGGTGCTGGATGAGGTCGATCCCCGCCAGGATCGAGAGGCGCAGGCCTTCGAGACTCGTGGCGTGGGTCTCGGCCACGAGCCCGCGCTTGTGCGTCTCCTCCACGATCACCCGCTGGGCGCGCGGCGAGAACGAGATCCCCGCCGGATAGTTGAAGTGGTGCGTGGCGCCGTACTTGATGAAGTCCGGCCCGTGGTCGAGGTAGGCGTTGATCGCGACCCGCAGTTCGTCGGGCGTCATGTGCATCATCTCTTCGCCGCTTCCAAGCGTGACCTCGTCGTTCATCTGCTCGGCGAAGAAGCTGATCTCCGACTCGGGGAGCCCGGCGAACGTCTCGGAGGCAGGGCCGCCCCACCCCACGATGTTGCCGGCGAGGTACGTGCGCGGGCCGATCTCCTCCCCGGAGTCGATCTTCTTCTTGACCCGCTGCATGGGACGCAGGACGCCGTAGCTGTCCCGGACGGTCGTCACCCCGTGCTTCAGATGGAGCTGGAGTCCCTGGAGGATCAGCGCCTCGTGCTGCGCCCAGTAGGCCGCGTGCTCCTCGACGCGCCCTCCGCGCCCGAAGGCGAGCGACATGTGGACGTTCGTGTCCACGAACCCGGGCGTGACGAACTTGCCGCTCCCGTCGATGACCTCGGCGCCCGCGGGGGCGGCCACGTCGGCACTCGGCCCGACGGCAACGATCCGGCCGCCCTCGACGACGATCGTCCCATCCGCGATGGGCGCGCCCCCGTGTCCGTCGATGACCGTCGCCCCGACGATCGCGAGTGGTGGAGAGGTTTCCTGCGCCGTGGCCGGACCCGGCCGGGACAGGAGGGAGAGAAAGGCGACCGTCGCGACAACCGATCGTGAGCCCATGGTCCCGACTCCGGAGAAGGACAACGACACCGAAGTGCTGCAGTTTGGAAAAATCGGGGCGGCGAGATTTGAACTCGCGACCTCCTGAACCCCATTCAGGCGCGCTACCGGGCTGCGCCACGCCCCGATGTGGACGTGAAGCTAGCCGATCCCGTGATGCGGTCAAGCGCTTTGACGCACGCTTGAGGGGCGCCGGCATCCATTCTTTGCGCGTTCGATGTATCTGGAATTAGTATATACTCATAGGAGTAGATCATGTTCGGCAGGAGCTTGACCGTGGCAAGCTATCGGTTGCAGGTGCTGATTCCGGGAGCCTTGGAGAACCGTCTCCGAAAGGCGGCGAGGCGAGCTCGCATCTCGAAAGGCGCCTGGGTGCGCCGAGCGATCGAAGAGCGTCTTGAACGCGAGTCGGGAGGCTTGCCCTCCGATCCACTCGCGGCCCTGCGGGAAATCGACGCTCCCACCGCCGACATCGACGTAATGATCGCCGAGATCGAGGCTGGCCGTTCGTGAAGGTCTTCGTGGACTCCAACATCCCGATGTACGTCGCGGGGTCGGATCATCCGAACCGCGATCCGTCCGTGCGGTTCCTGGAGAGCGCCGGGGACAATGCGCTCGAACTGTGCACGAGCGCCGAGGTTCTGCAGGAGATCCTCTACAGGTACGCCGCGCTCGATCGGCGCGATGTCGGGGCCAGGGTGTACGATCTCTTCGTGGCCCTCATTCCGGAGGTGTTCGACGTCACGCTGGCCGATACGGACGTGGCGAAGACTCTTCTTATGTCGCATAGCGGTATCTCGGCCCGGGATGCCGTCCACGCCGGGGTCATGTTGAACCGCGGTGTTGAGGCGATCGCCACCTTCGACCGGGGCTTTGACGACATCGAAGGGGTTACTCGGCTCGAACCGGGCCACGGCTAGAGCGAGTTACTGATTCGGAACTCCCCTCGGCGCGCAGTCTGGCGCCAACCCTCACGATATCCATATATTTGGATTTATGGATACGATGGCCGCACGGGTGCCCGCGCCGACTCGGGACCTTCTCTCCCGCTTCGAGTCCCTCGGGGACGAGAACCGGCTCAGGCTGCTTACGCTCCTGGACCGGAACGAGTTCACCGTCTCGGAGTTGGTCTCCGTCCTGCAGCTTCCGCAGTCCACCGTCTCGCGTCACTTGAAGGTGCTCGCGGATGACGGGTGGGTGCGCCGGCGGCACGAGGGCAAGACCCGGTTCTACCGCATGGAGGGCGAGCTCCAGGCCGGAGCGCGGGAGTTGTGGCAGATCGCGTCCGGAACGCTCACGGACGCCCGCTGGGTCGCGGACGACGCCGAGCGGGCCGAGAGCGTGCTCGCCGAGCGCCGGGATCGGGCCGCGGCCTTCTTCTCGGAGTCCGCGGCGGAATGGGACGCCCTGCGCGATGAGTTGTTCGGGAGCGACGCCCGGTTCGCGGCGCTGTTCGGTCTTCTCGATCCCGAGTGGATCGTGGGGGACCTCGGCGCGGGCACCGGGACGCTCGCCAACATGATCGCACCCTTTGTGAAGCGCGTGATTGCGGTCGACCGATCGCCCGAGATGCTGGCGGCGGCGACCGTACGCCTCGGCGAACGCGACAATGTCGACGTCCGCCAGGGGGAACTGGAGTCGCTCCCGGTCGAGGACGGAGAGCTCGACCTCGCCGTGCTGATGCTCGTCCTCCACTTCACGGTCGAACCCGGCCGGGTGCTGGCGGAGGCGGCGCGGGCACTCGCCCCGAACGGGCGACTTCTCGTGCTCGACATGCGCGCGCACGCGCGAGAGGAGTATCGCGAAACCATGGGCCACCTGTGGCTCGGTTTCACGGAGGACCAGATGCGGGAATGGACGCGTAGCGCCCGTCTCGAAGGGTACCGCCACCTCCCGCTCGCCCCCGAACCCGAGGCTTCGGGCCCCGCACTCTTCGCGGCCACCGCCCGGAAAAGGAGATAGACGATGGAAAGCGCCGTACTTCACGAATCGACCCAGGCCGCCGCCGGCCGGATTCCCTTCAAGGTCGCGGACCTCAGCCTGGCGGAATGGGGCCGCAAGGAGATCCGCCTCGCCGAGCACGAGATGCCCGGACTGATGTCGGTGCGGGCGGAATACTGCGACGCGAAGCCGCTCGCGGGCCGGAAGGTCATGGGCTCGCTGCACATGACGGTGCAGACAGCGGTCCTCATCGAGACACTGGCCGACCTGGGCGCGGACGTGCGCTGGGTCTCCTGCAACATCTTCTCGACCCAGGATCACGCGGCCGCGGCCGCCGCCGTGGGCCCGGACGGCACGCCGGAGGACCCGCGCGGGATCCCCGTCTTCGCCTGGAAGGGGGAGACGCTCGAGGAATACTGGTGGTGCACGGAGCAGGCGCTCCTGTGGCCGGACGGCTCGGGCCCGGACCTCATCGTCGACGATGGTGGCGACGCGACGCTTCTCCTCCACCGCGGTCTCGAGTTCGAGCGGGCGGGGCGGATCCCGGACTTCGACCCGGAGACGGAGCCGGAGGAATGGGGCGTGATCCTCGAGACGCTGCGCAGGATCGCGGCGAAGGACCCCGGACGGTGGGCACGCACGGCCCCCGCCATCCAGGGGGTGTCGGAGGAGACGACGACCGGCGTCCACCGCCTGTACGAGATGGCGTCGGAGGGGACGCTTCTCTTCCCCGCCATCAACGTGAACGACTCGGTGACGAAGTCGAAGTTCGACAACATCTACGGGTGCCGTCACTCGGTCATCGACGGGCTGAACCGCGCTTCGGACGTGATGATCTCGGGCAAGACCGCCGTCGTGTGCGGCTATGGCGAGGTCGGCAAGGGGTGCGCGCAGGCGCTCAAGGGGCAGGGGGCGCACGTCGTCGTGACGGAGATCGACCCGATCTGCGCGCTCCAGGCCGCCATGGAGGGCTTCCAGGTGCGGACGCTCGAGGACGTGGTCGAGACGGCGGACATCTTCATCACCGCGACGGGCAACCGGGACGTGATCACCTTCGACCACATGGCGCGCATGAAGGACAAGGCGATCGTCGGCAACATCGGCCACTTCGACAACGAGATCGACATGGCCGGGCTCGCGAAGGGCGGCGTGACGCGGAACAACATCAAGCCGCAGTACGACGAGTTCGTGTTCGAGGCCGGGCACTCGGTGCTCATCCTCTCCGAGGGACGGCTGCTCAACCTCGGGAACGCGACGGGGCACCCGAGTTTCGTGATGAGCGCGAGCTTCACGAACCAGGTGCTGGCGCAGATCGAACTCGCGCGGAACCACGAAGCCTACGAGCGGCAGGTCTACATGCTGCCGAAGCACCTGGATGAGAAGGTGGCGCGGCTGCACCTCGACCACCTCGGCGCGCGCCTGACGGAGCTGACAGAGACCCAGGCAGACTACATCGGCGTATCAAAGGACGGGCCCTTCAAGCCCGACCACTACCGCTACTAGCCCGGACCACTGCCGCTACTAGCCCGGACCACTACCGCTACCGGCAGAGAACGGAGACTGAGGATGTTCCCAAGAGTGTCGACCACAGGCCTGCTCGGCTGCCTCGTGCTGGCGGCTCTCGTCGCCACCAACGGCCTCGCCGGCCAGGCGGACGAGGGCAATGCGGGGAATGGCGGAGCCTACCTCCGCCTAGCGTTTCCGCTCGGACTGCTGAGCGCGACCATGCAGAAGTCGGTCGACAACACGTCGCCCAACACGCTGGTGCCGGAACCCAGGCGCGGGCAGATCTTCGAAGACGAGGCTTCCGGGGACGCGCTCTCCTACGGAATCGGTCTGGTGGCCGGGTACCGGCTGCCGTTCTCGAGCGGAGTCTACTTCGTCGATGCGGCCGTTGACGTGGCGACGCTCGGCGGCGGCGTGGAGGCGGAGTTCCCGGGCGTGGGGATTTCGCCGGAACGGAAACAACTCGGAGAGAGTTGGCCGGACCGATGGAACCTGGATCCGGAAACGGGCTACGGGGCGACCCTGAGGCTCGGTGGCAGTCCGGGCGGCCTGCAGTCGCGGGGCATCAGCCTGCACCTCGTCGCCGGAGTCCGCTTTGCCGGTGCGCAGTTCACCAACCACGTCGACGGTTGTTTCACGACGGAACCCTGCGATCCCTCCCAGTTCGAGGCGGGCGAGGAAGTCCGCGACCTGGACCTCACGGGCTGGACGTCCGGCATCGGACTGGAAAAAACCTTGAGCCAGCGGGTCACCCTCCGGTTCGAAGCGATTTATGCCGTCTACGCCCGGGAAGAGTGGACCACGGAGTTCGAGGACGTCGCCGTCACCGTCCGTTCGAGCATGAAGGCCAGCGCAGCGGGCCTGGGCCTGGGCCTGATCCTGCGCCCCTAGAGCTGGACGCTTGTGTCGCAGCCGTCGCGGGTCACCCAACCCCTCGAGCCCCGCGGGCGCTTGGAGGTGTATAATCCTCACACACCAGGCCCGGGGTATGTGGGAGGAGGCCGACATGGTTCGACGGGTCAACATCGTGAGCGACAAGCGGGCCGCCGCCGCTCGGATGGACGCATTGCGAGCGCGGCTGCCCGTAGTCAAGACCGATCAAATCGTCCGCTGGATACGTGAGCAGAGGGTCGAACGCTTCGCCGCCTGACGCGCGATCGTCATTTCACCCTCGACGCCGGTGACGGGACGCAACTCTCCCCGGTCGAACTTCTCCAGGATCTCCCGTTCTTCCCGGTTCAGTTGGTCGTTCATGGCGATTGCCTCCTCCGGTAGTCCCGCGTCGCCTTCCGGCTGGGGATGATCCCTGCGACCGACTGGGCCCCGTGAGTCCCGCTCGCCGAGGGTGCGGCGGGGCGGAGGCGGGCGGTTCGTCTCCTCGACCTCCGCCGCCGTCAACACGGGCAGCCCCTCTCGCGGCACCGCTACCACGGCGGAGCCATGCCGTTCGAGTGAGACCTTCATGTTGATACCTAGTGCCATTTGTGTGTCGTCGCTCAACATCTTCCTCGGACAAATCTACTCCCTGCTCGGATGATCGGGCACGATCTACCGTCAAGTAGCGACCCGCCAGTTCATTCCGCTGGCGGGTTGCAAGTTGTCACTTGACAGGCGACGCTCCACCGTTGAGTGATGATTGCATCGTTCCGCCACCGGGGGCTGAAGGCGCTCTACGACGGCCGGACGGCCCGATGGGTCGCACCGAAGCACGTGTCGAAGCTACGTGACATCCTGGCGGCGCTCGATTTGAGCCGGGGGCCGGAAGGCATGGATCTTCCGGGCTTCAGGCTGCACGCGCTCAAGGGAGGACTGAAGGGCTATTTCGCGGTGTCGGTGTCCGGCAACTGGCGTGTGACCTTCAGGTTCGAGGACGGCGCCGCGGCCGATGTGGATTACGTGGATTATCACTGAAGGGGAGGACCGACCATGGCCATGCATGACCCGCCGCATCCGGGCGGCATCGTGAGGCGTCAGTGCCTCGAACCGCTGGGTCTGACCGTGACGCGGGCGGCCGAGGGCCTGGGCGTCACCCGGCAGGCGCTCTCGGAGCTGTTGAACGGGCGCACAGGCGTGTCGGTCGAGATGGCGATCCGGCTGTCGAAGGCCTTCGGCTCGACGCCGGAAACCTGGCTGGGGATGCAGATGGCGTACGATCTCTGGCAGGCGCGCAGCCGCGCGGGCGAAATCAGGGTCGAACGCTTTGCGGCGGTATGAGGAGGGTCATCCTCTTCGACCAGGCGACCGGCCAGGTACTTGTGGATCACGCTCGCCAGTGACCATGCCGGGGGCCGTCGATCAAAATCTCGAGGGGAGATCACGCTGCGACCATTCGCGGTTCTAGTCGTTCCGATCCTCGTTTCGGTTGCGTCGTGCGAGGAGCGACCGGCAGAGGTTCCCTCTCCACCCTTCGAGGAAGTCTTCGAGCTGGCGGAGGTCATCGTCCTGGGCGAGGGCCCGTCCGACTCCGTCGCCGAGGTGGGCGAGTTCTTCGAGCGACGTGACGGCGGTTTCATCATCGCGGACCGGTTGCTCCCACGGGTGCGGACCTACCGCGAGGACGGATCCCTGGAAGCCGGGTTCGGACGCTTCGGCGACGGACCGTGGGAATTCCGCACGATTCGGGGCGTCGCAGAAGTCGCGGACGGCCGAATCGCGGTGACGGGTGCGCAGAACGGGGCCGTGACCTATCTGAACCCGGATCTGACGCCCCACAGCATGCTGCTGATCGAAGACTTCACATCCAGCATGCTTCTGCCGTTCGGCCGCGACCTCGTGTTCACCGGCAGAGCGCGGGACGTGAATCTGGTGGCCGAAATGGACGGGATCTTCCATCGGCTGATCGACAGCGCGGTCACCTGGAGCAGTTGGAACACCCCCGCCGCGAGCAAGCCCTATTGGAACGCCCTGGGCGGACTGCACGGTGCCGCAGCCGGCGACTCCGTGTACGTCATGGCGGGCCTCCTGTATCCCGCTACGATTCTCAGCGCCGCCGGCGATTCAGTGGGAAGCATCGGGACTCCCTCGCCGGATTTCCGCAGAGTGCCGGAACTCGAGCCGGGGGCTTTGGCGTTTGCGGGCGGAGCGGGCGCGGCGGCCCAGGCGGGCACGGGGCTGAAGACGTTGATCGAGAGCTTCGATCTCGTGACCGGCTTGGACATCGTGGACGACTACCTGGTGTTCACGGTCGGTCGGCACGATCCCGCCAAGCCCTGGTTTCCGTTCAAACAGCTCGATGTGTTCGTGGAGGCCTACGATCGCCATACAGGGGAGAAGCTCTTCGAGAACGTGCCGCTGCCGGAGGGTTCGAAGGTGCTGGGCGGGGGCAGGTATCTCTACGTGCTTGTGAATCCGGAGTTCCCTCCGTGGCGAATCGCCAGGTACAAGCTTCGAATCCCCTAACGTCAAGGAGCAGCGCCTTGGGCAAGATCATCTTCGTCACGGGGGCTTCCTCCGGCATCGGCCGTGCGGCCGCGATCCTTCTCGCCCGTGAAGGCCACACCGTGTACGCCGGTGCGCGCCGGGCGGACCGAATGGAAGATCTGCCCGAACACGGCGTCACCCCCGTCGAAATGGACGTCACCAGAAGCGACGACAACGAGCGGGCGGTGAGCCGCATCATCGAGGATCAGGGACGCATCGACGTCCTGGTCAACAACGCGGGCTTCGGGCTCTACGGTCCCGTCGAGGACGTGCCGCTCGACGACGCGCGCTACCAGTTCGAGGTGAACCTGTTCGGGCTCGCCCATCTCACCCGACTCGTCCTGCCGCACATGAGGGCGGGGGGCTCAGGCCGAATCATCAACGTCTCGTCGATGGGAGGGAGGATCTTCACCCCCCTCGGGGCCTGGTACCACGCCACCAAGCACGCCCTCGAGGGCTGGTCGGACTGCCTGCGCGTGGAAACCGCCCCCTTCAACATCCAGGTCGTCGTGATCCAGCCGGGCGCGATCAGGACCGAGTTCGGCGACGTGATGGGAACCCACATGAGGAAGTACTCCGGGGACACGGCGTACAAAACCCAGGTGGACTCGTTTCTGAAGCTGATGGACGGCCTCGACCCCGGCCGCGGCACCGCGCCGGAAGTGCTCGCCAAGGTGTTCGTCAAGGCCGCGACGGCCCGGAAGCCGCGCCGGCGATACGCCAGCGGCTCCATGGCGCGCCCCTTCATGTTCCTCCGCAAGTGGTTCGGGGACGGCCTCTACGAGTTCATGCTGCGGCGCATGTTCCGCTGACCGGCCGGTCTTGACGGGATTTGACCGCGCGATCAAGGAGGCGATTCCGTGGGGGTGACGGCGAAGACCTCGACCGGCACCGCGAGGTTCGGGACTCCGGCCAGCCGACGGTCCGTGGTGAGAAGGGGGGCTTCGAGAGTCTCGGCCAGTGTGACGTACGCGGCGTCGTACGCGGTGAGGTTGTGGCGGCGGGACCAGATCCTCGACAGGAGCGGCTCGTGGCCGTGCCGCCGCACATCGAGATCGAGGAAGTTGCGATACGCCTCGCCGGCGCGGGTGGGGGAGACGGCCCCGGTGCTCTCGTAGCGGCGCAGAACATGCAGAACCTCGAGGTCCAGGAGTTCGGGGCCGTGCAGGGACGTCACGGGGTCCGATACCCTGTGCATGATGCGGGCGCCGCGCCGCGTGCCGAGCACCAACTCGACGACGGCCGACGCATCCAGGACGACGATCACGCCGTTTCAGCGCCTCTCACGTGCCTCCCGCAGGACCTCGCTCGGGGGGGGATCGACGTCGATCGGCGGCAGCCGGGCGATGCGGGCGAACAGTTCTTCCCGGGTCGGCCTTTCCAGCGACTGGCGGATCCCGCGGAGGACATAGTCCGACATCGATGTCCCGGCGAGCGCCGCGCGGGACTTGAGCCGACGGTGCAGATCGTCCGGGATGTTTCGGATCTGAAGCATCTTCGACATGTGCTAAGCATGATTTCATGTTAAACACATGTCAAGTCTTTACGAAGGTCGGTCTGGCCCGGCGCCTCGGCTTGAGCGAGGGTGCGGTCCGGAAGCTCCTGAACCAGCGACCGGGCGAGTGCGCCTACTGGCCCGCAGGCCGGCTTTTTTGCGTTCCCTTCGCCGCCACATAAAGGCAGGCGCGAGACCGGAGGGGGCCGTCGGCCGCGGGCAACTCCGGCAGGTGGCGGTGCTGCCCGTCGCCTGCTAGAGTCGAAGGACCATGAGCATAAAGGCGGAATACC
>VXMQ01000144.1 GCA_009841015.1 Candidatus Palauibacter denitrificans
GGCGGTGAAGGCGATGTGGCGACCGTCGGGGGAGACCGCCGGGGCGACGATCCCCTGCACGGGCTCCGGTCCTCCCGCCTCGAACGAACGCGGCGCGCGCTCGTAGTCGCGCCGCGTGAACGCGAACGTGGCCTCGAAGGGGATGTCCGCCCCCGGCGCGCCGTCCGCCGACACGCGTCGGATGCGGCCGTCGCCGGTGTAGGCGATCTCCGCGGCGTCCGCCCCGTCTCCCATCCACATGGGACGGAAGGGGAAGACGTCCGCCCCCTCTTCGGTGAGGCGCGCCGGCGTGGCGGCGCCCCCGCCTCCGACAGCACCCTCGCCCCCGGCCGCGCCGGCGTCGGCCACCCAGAGGCCGGTCTGGCCCTGGACGACGGCCGAGTACGCGATCCGGCTGCCGTCCGGGCTCCACGCCGGCGAAATCGCGCCCGCGTTCCGCGCCACGACCCGGGTCGAGCCGCCGCTCTCGCGGACGATGATCGCCCCGAGGCCGCGGTCCGAGGCGTAGGCCAGAGATTCGCCATCCGGCGCCCACTGCGGCGTGAACTCGTGCGTGGGCGCGTCCGTCACCCGCTGGATTTGGCCGTCACCGGGGCCGCCCGAGACGTCGAGTGTCCAGATGTCGTAGTTGCCGGAACGATCCGACGCGAAGACGATCGCGCCGCCATCGGGGGAGTAGGCCGGCTCCCGCTCGTCGTAGGGACCGAAGGTGTGCTGCACCGGGTCGGTCCCGTCGGGCGCGATCGACCAGATGTGCCAGCGCCCGTCCCGAAACGACTGGAACGCGATCCGGCTCCCGTCCGGCGCCCACTGCGGCTGCCGCGCGTCGTAGTACATGTCCGTGATCGCGCGCGCCTCGCCGCCCCCGGCGTCCATCACCCACAGCGTCCCCTGCAGGTCGAGCACGATCCGGCTCCCGTCCGGCGAAACCGCCGCCGCCATGTTCGTCCCCTCGGAGACGGTGACCCGCACCTCCCGATCCTGGGCGTGCGCCCCTGAGGGCAGGAGAAACAGCCCGACGGGCAGGAGGAACAGCGCTACGGGCGGGAGAAACCGCGCCGCCGGGGGGATGAGCGCGCTGAACGAAAGACGGCTGCGGGGCACCGATACCTGGGACATGGAGTCAACTCCGTTCTCGTGGCGATGGGCTGGAAGATGATACGGTGCGCCCATCACCCCCCGGCAAGACCCCGTCAGGAGCGGCGGTAGTGGCGCAGGCGCGCGGCGTAGGCGAAGCCGAAGAAGTACCTGCGCAGCCCGTCCGCCGATCCCGGCGGCACGTCGGGGTCGAAGAAGAGACGGCAAAACTCCTCGCGGGCGCGAAGGATCTCCTGGCAGCGGTGGCCGTGCCAGCGGGGGTCGGCGGCCGTGAGGTCGAAGAGTTCGAGCGCCCGCGCAAGGGCGCCGTCGAACCGCTTCGCGCGTCCGGCCTCGTGGGCGCGAATCGCGCGCTCCACCTCGCTGCCCACGTTACCGAGCTGCTCGACCAGATCGAGCTTGGCCCACCCGCCCGCAGCGGCTTGTCTGTGAAGGGGAGAGGCCATTTGTCCGCGCGTCTACTTGGTGAGAATGAGCGACTCGACCAGCGCGCGGATGCGTTCACGCGTCCGCTCGTCGTCCACGCCGCGCGAGCGGTTCCCCTGTCCGGGCCGGATGTTGATCAGCGAGTCGAACTCGATCCACTCCGGTCCTTCTTCCTCCAGATACAGGTTGATGCCCCAGAGGTCCTGCTGCCGGGAGTCGTGCTCGAGGAGCAACGCCTCATCATCCGCGTGCAAATCGCCTCCGACAGCCATGATTTCCCGGGAGACGTCGATCACGGCCTTGATCCAGTCACCGAACTGGGCCTCGGCAAGCTGCGTGAGATCCGCGCGGGAGATGGGCTGCGAGATGATGCGCCCAGCCGTCAAGCGTCGTCTCCTGGAGAAGGTGTGAGCGGTGGACGAGGCAACGTAACGGCGGGACCCTCGACCGCGCATCGGGTCTTGACGGGCCGGCGGGGGTGGGCAGATTCGCGGGGGTCAGGTCCAGTCCCTCGCGCCCAACGGAGGTATCGATGCAAGCGGCGACATGTATCCCGAGGACATTTGTCGGCATGGTGCTGCTCCTGCTCGTCGGGGTGCAGGGGTGTGGGCCGGAAACCGAAGATCAGGCGGCGGCGGAAGGGCAGATGGCGGAGCAGGAGGAGGGGATGGGCGAGGGCGAAGTCCACTGGGGGTACGAGGGCGACGTGGCGGCCGACCTGTGGGGCGGGCTCGACCCGGCCTTCGCGGTCTGCGATGTCGGCATCGAGCAGTCTCCGGTGGACCTGACCGGCGCGGTTCCGGGGGATGCCGCGGAGGGCGGCGGCCTCGACATCCGGTGGCAGGCCACGGAGTCGGAGGTCGTGGACAACGGCCACACCATCCAGATCAACGTGGGGGAGGGGAGTTCGATCGTCCTCGAGGGCCGCGAGTTCTCGCTCGTGCAGTTCCACTTCCACCTGCCGAGCGAACACACCGTCGACGGGACCGCCTCCGCGATGGAGGTCCACTTCGTGCACGGCGCCGCGGAGGGAGACCTCGCCGTGATCGGGGTCCTCATGGAGGCGGGCGACGCCGACGCGACCATCCAGGGACTTTGGGACGCCATTCCGGGCGTCGATGAGTCGCCGGCCGCGGTCGGCGCGCTCGATCCCGGCACGCTGCTTCCCGAGGGGCGCGCCTACTACCGCTACCAGGGGTCGCTGACGACGCCGCCCTGCTCGGAGGTGGTCAGCTGGGTGGTGATGACGGATTCGATCTCCGTCTCACAGGCGCAGATCGACGCCTTCGCGGCGCTCTATCCGATGAACGCGCGCCCCGTGCAGCCCCTGAACGAACGCGAGATCCAGCTCCGGTCGTAGGGCGGCGGCCCGCCGGGCCGGGGACCCTAGCGGCCGAGCGCCGTCCCGCCGCGGCGGGGGTCGGACCAGGCCGTCCAGGATCCGTCCGGCATCGCCATGATCAGCTGCAGGTCGCCCGACATGCCGCCCGTGAAGTAGGCGTCGGGCGGGCCGGGGTCGCGCTCGCGCACGGTGTGTCCCAGCGCCTCCAGGGCGCTCGCCGTGGCCCCTCCCAGTCCTCCGTATTCGTGGAAGACGAGGTCCGGCAGGTGCTGGTGGTGGACGCGCGGGGCGTGGACCGCCTGCACGACGTTCATCCCGTGGTCGACGACGTTGAAGATGGACTGCAGCACCGTCGTGATGATCGTGGCGCCGCCGGGGGTCCCGGTGACGAGGAAGAGGTCGCCCTCCGCGTCCTCGACGATCGTGGGGCTCATCGCCGACAGCATGCGCTTGCCCGGACCGATCGCGTTCCGCTCGCCCTGCACGAGGCCGAACTGGTTCGGCGTCCCGGGTTTCGAGGCGAAGTCGTCCATCGTGTTGTTGAGGAAGAACCCCGCCCCCTCCACGACGACCTTGCCGCCGTACCACGAGTTGATGCTCGTCGTGACCGCGACCGCGTTCCCCTCCGAGTCGACGACCGCGTAGTGGGTCGTGTGGCTCTCATCGAGGAAGGCGTCGATGCCGGGGTTGACCTCGGCGGAGGGGGTCGCGCGCTCCGTGGAGATCGTCGCCGCGCGGCTGTCCGCGTAGGCCTCCGACAGGAACTCGCCGGCGGGAAGCTCGACGAAGTCCGGATCCGCGAGGTACTCGTTGCGGTCGGCGTAGGCGCGCCGGAAGGACTCCGCCATGACGTGGATCGTCTCCGGACTGTTCCACCCCATCGCGCCCAGGTCCCAGCGCTCGAGGATGTTGGCGATGGCCGCCATCGTGAGGCCGCCGGAGGAGGGCGGCGGCATCGAGTGCACCGTGTAGCCGCGGTAGTCGAAGGCGACGGGGTCGCGCCACACCGTCTCGTAGCGGTCGAGGTCCTCCAGCGTGATGATGCCGCCGCCGCGCTCCATCTCCGCCACGATCAGGGCGGCCGTCTCACCCCGGTAGAAGTCATCCGGCCCCCGGTCGCGGAGGCGCGTGAGGACGGCGGCGAGATCCGGCTGCGCGAAGGTGTCGCCGATGCCCGGGACGGCGTCGCCGGGGAGAAAGATGCGCGCGCTGTGCGGGAAGGCGCGGATCCCCTCCTGGGCCGCGTCGAGCGTGGACACGAGCCGCGTCGTGACCTCGAACCCGTGCGCGAGGTCGATGGACGGCTGCACCACGTCGGTCCACTCGAGCGCGCCGAAGCGCCGGTGCGCCTCCCACAGCCCCGAGACCGTCCCGGGCACGCCCGCCGCCAGGTGTCCCAGGACGGAGCGGTCGGTCACGTTCCCGTCCTCGTCGAGGTACATGTCGCGCGTGGCGGCGAGCGGCGCCTTCTCCCGGTGGTCCTGCGCGAAGACCGTGCCGTCGGCGAGGCGGATCATCATGAACCCGCCCCCGCCGAGGTTGCCGGCCTCCGGGTTCACGACGGCGAGCGCGAGTCCCGTCGCGACCGCGGCGTCGACCGCGTTGCCCCCGGCGGCGAGGATCTCGATGCCGACGCGCGACGCGAATTCATCCGTCGAGGCGACCATGCCCTCGCTGGCCGTCACGGGCGCGTCTTCCGCCGCGAACGGCCACCCATCGGGGAAGGCCCCCCCCGCCTCGATGAACGCGCTCGCCGCGGGGCTGGCCGCGCCGGTCTCGGCGCCATCCCCGGCGTCGCCCGCCTGACACGCGCCGACGAGCAGCAGCGCAAGGCCCGCGCCCAGCGAAAGCGCCGCCCGGCGGTGGC
Source organism: Candidatus Palauibacter denitrificans (assembly GCA_009841015.1). GTDB lineage: Bacteria > Gemmatimonadota > Gemmatimonadetes > Palauibacterales > Palauibacteraceae > Palauibacter > Palauibacter denitrificans. The sequence goes on from VXMQ01000144.1 coordinate 4,734, forward strand.
GGAATGTCGGCCAACGTGGCCGCGAAGTATCGATTCGGTCTGCGTCACGCATCTGAAATGACTCCCGGAATTGGATATCGGAGTTGGACCCCGGGTGCCGGCCTTCGGCTCCGGCATCCGGCCGCCATTGTGCCCCCCGCCCCGACGAACCGGCAAGCGGCCGGGCGCGCGGCCCTGAGCGAGGCTTTCGCCGCAGGTGTATTTTCCGTTTGGTCGGACCAAACGTAAAATACGATTATGGTTTGGCGTCCCATCTGGTTGGTCCCTCCTCCGCTGTAGCGGCTAGCTGCCGATGCGAATCGACCGTTCGGTGGTCCCCGCGCGTCTCCGGTATGGGGAGACGTTCAACGCGGCCTCCTGGTACATCGACCGGCATGTGGCCGAGGGGCGGGGCGGCAAGGTCGCCATCGAGCAGGCCGGGCGGGCGGTCAGCTACGCGGAGCTGGCCGAGCGGGTCGCGCAGACGGGGAACGCGCTCCTCGGGCTCGGGCTCGCAGCGGGCGACCGCATGCTCATGGTCGTGAAGGACTGTCCCGAGTTCTTCTTTTTCTTCTGGGGGGCGATCAAGGCGGGGATCGTGCCCGTGCCCGTGAGCTACCTGATGCGGGCGCGGGATCTCGCGTTCATCATCGCCGACTCGGAGTGCCGGGCCATCGTCTACTCGCCGGAGTTCGCGGCCGAGGTCGTGCCGGCGCTGGCGGCGGCGCGCACGGGCGCCCGCGGGCTCGCGCTCCAGGCGGAGGGCGGCGTGCTGGACGACGTCGCCGCGGCCGCTCCGGAGCTGGAAGCCGCGCCGGCCCGCCCCGACGACGTCGCGTTCTGGCTCTACTCCTCGGGCACCACGGGCCGTCCCAAGGGGGTGCCGCACCGCCACCGCGACATGCCCGCCACCTGCGAGCACTACGCCGTGGGGATCCTCGGGCTGGGAGAGGACGACCGCTGCTACTCCGCGGCCAAGCTCTTCTTCGCCTACGGGCTCGGGAACGCGATGACCTTCCCGCTGTGGGTGGGAGGCACGGCGATCCTCGACGAGCGGCGGCCCACGCCCGCGACGACGTTCGAGACTATCGAGACGCTGCGTCCCACCGCGTACTTCGGGGTGCCGACGCTGTACGCGGCCCAGCTACAGGCGCTGGATCAGGCCGGCGCGGCGGGCGGTGGTCCGGTGCGCGGTGGTCCGACTCGCGGTGGCCCGGCGGGGCAGGACCGTCCCGACCTGAGCTCCCTCAGGCTCTGTGTCTCGGCGGGCGAGGCGCTGCCACCGGATCTCTTCCGCCGCTGGGAGACCGCGACCGGGCTCGAGATCCTCGACGGAATCGGCTCCACCGAGGCCCTCCACATCTTCATCTCCAACGCGCCGGGCGAGGTGAAGCCCGGGAGCACGGGCCGCGTCGTCCCCGGCTACGAGGCGCGGATCATGGATGAAGGCGGCGCCGAGGCCGGACCCGGCGAGGCGGGACAACTCGAGATCCGCGGCGACTCCACGACCCCCGGCTACTGGAACCGTCCCGAACTCGAGGGACGGACGATCGTCGACGGCTGGCTCCGCACCGGCGACCAGTACGTGGGCGACGCGGAGGGTTGGTACCACTACCAGGGCCGCGCCGACGACATGATCAAGGTGGGCGGGATCTGGTGCTCTCCGTTCGACATCGAGGCCCGCCTCATGGAACATCCCTCGGTATTGGAGGCAGCGGTCGTGGGCTGCGAGGACGACCACGGCCTGGTGAAGCCGGAGGCGCACATCGTGTTGGCGGAGCCGCTCCGGGAGACGGCGGGCGCGCCACCGGCCGCCGACGCGCTGCGGGCCGAACTCGTCGCGCATTGTCAGGAGGATCTGCCGCGCTACATGTATCCACGCTGGATCCGATTCGTGGCGGAGTTGCCGAAGACGGCGACCGGAAAGATCCAGCGGTTCCGGCTGCGCTCGTGACCCCTTAGGCGGTGATCCCGCTCGCGGATCGGTCGTCGACAGGGGGGAGACCCGGCCGGACCGGACCGCATCCTCGATGCGACCGTCGTCGCCCTGCTCTCGAGCGGGTGCTCGATGCTCTTCATGCGCAGGCCGCCCAGGGGCAAGGGCCCGGTGGCGCGCGGCGACTGCACGCGCAGCCTCGTCGCTCCGGTCATCGATGGCGTCGTCGGCTGGGGGCACCTCGGACAGGCCGCGGGCGTGTGGGGCGAGTCGCGCGACGCGTTCGATTCGGATGACGCCTACGACGGATACCGCCTCGCTTCAGCCATCCTTGCGGGCTCGTTCATCGTCTCCCAGGTCCACGGCGCCCTGTGGAGCGTGGAGTGCCGGCGCCGCAACACGCTCAGCGAGCAGGCGATCCGCGACCACCTCCGCACGGTCTCAGCGCTGAGTCAGGGCCAGAGCCAGCCGAAGGCGCCGCCGGTCAGGAGGCCGTAGACGACGCCGTCGAACATGCTGCGGGCCGTCGCGGGCCAGCCCTGGAAGGTCCAGATGGCGTCCTGGGCGTGGGCAAGCGCGTATCCCATGACGGCGGCGGTCGAGGCGATCTTGAAGACCGACATGTACTCCGCGCCCGGTCCGAGCCCGAGGCCGGTGACATACGCCGCCAGCAGGCTCACGACCAGGCAGTAGACGAACCACTGCACGAGCTGGCTGCTTCGCATGAGCGGGCGGCCGGCGGGCAGCACCGTCATGAACGCGACCGGGCCCCGCTTCACCTTCGCCTGGAACGCCTCGCTCATCAGAACCTCGCGGGACGCGGCGTGCGGGACGGAGTAGGTGCCGCCCGGGATGTCGAACCCGCGCAGGGCGTCCATCACGCCGTCCTCGTCCGGGAGCGCCCGGTAGTCGTGCCGATGGTAGTTGAGGACCATGTGAATGACGCTGCTCGCGACAAACACGAGCACGCCGGAGACCAGGATGGGCAGCCAGAGGCTGAAGACGGACACCATCGATTCGCTCCCTTGCCTTGCGGACGGTTGACGGACGTTCCCGCGGGAACGTCTCATGACACCTCCAGTCTAACGCGTGGCGGCCGAAGAGGAGCGTGTGTACAAGACCTGCATCTTCTGCAAGAAACCCCTCGACTCCAACGATGTGGTGGAGGAGTTCCCGGTTGGACGAAGGCTCGCGTTCGACGCGGCGAAGGGGAGGCTGTGGGTGGTCTGCAGGAAGTGCCACCGGTGGAACCTGACCCCGCTCGAGGAGCGCTGGGAGGCGATCGAGACCTGCGAGCGCATCTTCCGCGACACGCGCACGCGGGCCTCGACCGAGAACATCGGCATTGCGCGCCACAGAGAAGGGCTGGACCTGGTGCGGATCGGGAAGCCGCCGCGGCGGGAGTTCGCCGCCTGGCGGTACGGCGACCAGTTCGGGACGCGCATGCGCTGGGCGAGCGTCGGGGCGGTCGCTGGTCTTGCCGCTGGGGGCGTAGCTTGGGCGCTGCCGCTCTCCTGGCTGTTTATCGGTGGGGCGACGAACGTGGTCGGGTGGCCGCTCATGGCGTGGGTCTACCTCCGCCCGAGGGTGAAAGTTCGGGTTGGCGGGAAAGCCTTTGACGACGGCGCCGTCACTCCGGAAAACGTCGCGAAGTTCAGACTCCAGGACCTGGCATCCATTCGTGTATTGCCGGACGATGGCGACCTCGGCTTCGGCGTCGAGATCAGGCGGTCGGGGCGGAAGACCTGGTTCGCCGGCGAAGACGCCCGCCGAGTGGCGTCGGCCGTCGTCCCGCACCTGAACGGATGGGGCGGTTCCCGCTCCGCCGTTCAGCGGGCCGTGGCTGAAATCGAATCCAGCGGCCACCCAAGCCACTTCCTCGCCGATGTAGCCAACACGGCACAGCGCCGCCGGCCGAGTCGGGCGGGGCGCGTCCGCTACATGCCCAAGCCCACCCGCCTCGCTCTGGAAATGTCCCTTCACGAAGAGCAGGAACGCCGCGCGCTGGAGGGCGAACTCCGGATACTGAAACAGGCGTGGAAGGAGGCGGAAGAGATCGCGGCCATCGCCGACCGTCTCCTCCTCCCCGCGCGCACCGGGGAGTTCTTCGACCGCCACGGAAACCGCGACTGATCCGGTTGTGGCGGGCGCCGCCGGCTACCGCCGTTCGAGTACGCAGTAGCGGTAGAGTTTCAGGGTTTCGCGCCAGTCCTCGGGGTATTCGGCCACCATCTCGCCGAGGCCGTACTCCTCGGCCAGTTCCGCGAACGTGCCGGACTCGGCCACCTCGAACGGTGTCTGCTTCTCGAACACCGTGAGGTCGGGGAAGCCGGTGGGGAACGAGGCGTTCATCGCCCGCTCGACCCCCTCGAGCCGCTTCATGTCCTCGTCCGTTTCGAAGTCGCGCCGCTGCAGGTCCACCGAGAAGTAGTCGAAGGCGATGCGGAGCGACGGCATCGCGCCCGCGAGCCGGTTCAGGAACGGCATGATGCTCTCGGGGGGCAGGTACATCGTGTTGCCTTCCCAGACCATCAGCGTGGGCGCCGCCGGGTCGAAGCCGAGGTCGGCGAGGCCGCCCGGAACGTCCGCCTCCAGGTAGTTGGCGAAGAGCGACGGCGGCTGTTCGATCCCGTTGTCCGACAGGACATGGCGCTTGAACTCGAGGACCGCTTTCTGGTCTACCTCATAGAAGGTCGCGCCCGTGCCGCGGTAGAAGTGGGCGCGCATGTCGAAGCCGCCTCCGAGCAGCACGACCTGCCGGGCCCCGTCCACGATCCCGCGTTCGACGAAGCGGTTGAAGTAGCGGGTGCGGAAGCGAACCATCGTCGTCGAGGGCGGGAACGCCGCGTCCAGTTGCCGCGCCGCCGTGCGGGCCCGGTCGTTCGAGAACCACGGCGCGTAGGGATCGTTGAAGAGCGGGCGCGGCTTCTCGGGCTCCAGCGCCCGGATGGACGCGATGACGAAGGCCGTCGCACCGATTTCGTTGATATCGATCATGGGTCGGAGACCTGGGATGTATGAGAGTGGAGGGTGTGGTCGAGAGGACCTCGGGCAACCTCGGGCAACCGGGAAAACATAATACAGGTTGATGATCGCGGGGAAACCGGGAAGAATGGGGAGGGGAAGGGCTGCCTCATCGGGTCCGTGGGTGGCCGCCGGCGCACGCAATCCGCAGGGAGGGAGACGCCATGTCCGCACGACGTTGTTCCGCGCAAGCCGCCAGCCACGCCGTCGCCCTGGTCGTCGCGCTGGCGGCCGCGCCGCTCGCGGCGCAGACGACCATCGGCGTGAGGGCCGGCATCGGCCTCGCCACCCTGTCCGGGGACGTCCCGGAGACGCGAGGCGCGGCCGCGTTCGATGACCCCAGAAGCGGGATCGTAGTGGGGGTCGACGCGGGGATTCCGCTGAGCGGCGGGCTGGGCGTGCGCCTCGGCCTGGGACTGGCCCCGAAGGGCGGCGCCACGGAGGTACCGCCGTCGATCACCGCGAGCCGGGCGCTCACCGAGTCGAAGGCGGAGATGGACTACCTGCAATTCTCCGCGCTGCTCCGCGCGGGCACCGACGCGGAAGAGGGGCGTCTCAACTTCGGCGTCCTCGCCGGGCCCTACGTGGCCTTCAATCTCTCGTGCGGGGTGGCCGTGTCGTCCGTAGATCCCGGGCCGCTCCGCCCCGAGGTTCCTCCCGGGACTCCCAACCGTGTCGGCGCGGGACGCGCCGGCGTGGCGGGGCGGACGGGGAACGCGCAGGACCGGGCTCTTAGACA
>VXMQ01000018.1 GCA_009841015.1 Candidatus Palauibacter denitrificans
GCACGCCCAGTTCGAGGGCGGCGTGACCGAACTCCTCGATCAGGAGCGTGTCCGTACCGCGCACGACCGCGATCGACATGCCGGCCGTCCGGCCGGCCTCGATGGGGGCGGTGGCGATGGCGTGGATCGCGTCGACCTGGTCCGGCGCAAGGGAGGCGGGGGACGGATCGGACGCGGCGGGGTCCGACGCCGAGTCCGGCGGGGCGCAGCCGGCGACCCCGAGGGCGAGGACCGCGACGGCCGGGACGGCAACGCCGAGCCCGGTTCCGGGAAAGCCCGAGCGCGCACGCCGGAATCTGGGTGATCTCACGTTGAATCTCCTGCATCTCGGTTGAACCAGACCTATCTTCGGGCGGTGGATCGGATGTGTCGATAGCCCGCGGCCCGGCAAGCGCCGGCCGCAGGAGGAAGGAACTCGGGGGGACGCGATGGAATCGACGGTAGCACCGGCTTCGGTCTTCACGGAGCGCGAGGCCGCGGCGGAGTCGGCGGACAGCATCCCGTGGTATCTGAGCGCGGTCCTGTTCGCGTCGGCGGCCGTGATCGTGGGCATCACGTGGGACATCTCGTGGCACCGGACGATCGGTCGGGACACGCTCTTCACGCCCGCCCACCTGCTGGTGTACGCGGGCGGGCTGGCGGCGGGACTGTCGTGCGGGTGGCTCGCGCTCAAGACGACGTTCTCCGGGACGGACGGGGAGGTCGGGCGTTCCGTGAGGTTGTGGGGGTTCCGCGCGCCGCTCGGGGCCTGGGTGGCGATCTGGGGCGCGATCGCCATGCTCGCGTCCGCGCCGCTCGACGACTGGTGGCACAACGCGTACGGGCTCGATGTCGAGATCCTGAGCCCGCCCCACGTGGTCCTGGCGCTTGGAATCTATGCGATCCAGGTGGGCGCCCTCCTGATGGCGCTGTCGTGGCACAACCGCGCCTCGGAGACGGGCCGACGCAAGCTCGCGTGGGCGTACGTGTTCAGCGCCGCGATGCTGATCCTGTCGCTCTCCGTGCTGCTGCTGGAGTACACGTTCCCGAACCAGATGCACGGGGCGACGTTCCACCTCATCATGGCGGCGCTCTTCCCCGTCCTCCTCTTCGCCATCGGCCGGGCCGGGCAGATGCGCTGGCCGGCGACGTGCGCGACGCTGATCTACACGGGGATCTCGCTGGCGATGATGTGGGTGCTGCCGCTCTTCCCGGCGGAGCCGATGCTGGCGCCGATCCTCCGGCCGGTCACCCACATGGTGGCGCCCGAGTTCCCGCTCCTCCTGTTCGCGCCCGCGATCGTGATCGACCTCCTGCTGCGGCGGCACTCGGCCCCGGGCGAGGCGCCGGAGCGGGCCTCGGCGGACTGGCGGATCGCGGCCGTGGGCGGCGTCGCCTTCGTGGCCATCTTCGGCGCGATCCAGTGGGTGTTCGCCGACTTCATGATCTCCGAGGGCGCACGGAACTACTTCTTCCAGGGCAACACGTGGGGCTACACGGCCGCGCCCGGCGAATGGGAGAACGTGTTCTGGCACGGCGGCCAGTTCCTCGCGGGCGAGTTCTCGGTCTCGCGCTTCCTGTCCGCGGCGTGGTGGGCGCTGCCGATCGCGTTCGTCTCGGCCCGCTCGGGGCTGTGGCTGGGCAACTGGTGGCTGCGCGTCCGCCGGTGAAGCGCGGCACGGCTATCCGACCGACGCGCGGCGGGGCCGCCCGGCTGGCGCGGGCGGCCGCGTTCGTCGCCGGGCTGTACGTCGTGGCGACGGGGCACGTCGGGAGCAACAACGTGTTCTTCTCGGGCGAAGCGGGCCCCTACCCCGTCTCCGTCATCATCCGTCCCCCCGAGGTCATCCCGGGGCTGGCGGAGATCGCGATCCGGGTGCCGGGCGGCGACGTCGACCGGGTGACGGCGCGCCCCGTGCGCTGGGACGCAGCCCCGGAAGGCGGAGCGCCGTCCCCCGACGAGGCCGTTCCCGTGGCGGGCGACGCGGAGCTGTTCGCCGCCGAACTGTGGCTCATGACGGTGGGGGCCTACCGGATCGAGGTCGCCGTGGAGGGGGGTCGAGGGAGCGGCGAGGTCTCGGTTCCGGTGACCTCGGTCATGCTCGGCGTGCGCGACCTGCCGCCGGGTCTCGGCCTGGTCCTGGCCGCGCTAGGGCTTCTGCTCGTCGCCGGCGTGGTCTCGATCACGGGGGCCGCGGTGCGCGAGAGCCAGATCCCGGCGGGGGAGGCGGCGGACTCCCGGCAGCGTCGCCGCGCGCGGATCGCCATGGCCCTCACCGCCGTGGGGATGGCGGGCCTCCTCTACCTGGGGAACGCGTGGTGGGAGGCGGTCGACCGGGAGGTGCGCAGCGGGATCTTCGAGCGCCTCGAGGTGGAGGGCGCGATCGTGCGCGACGGCGGGACGCCCGCGCTGGAGATCGCGATCACGGACCCGGCGTGGCTGGGCCGCAACTGGAGCCCGCTCGTGCCGGACCACGGCAAGCTCATGCACATGTTCGTGGTCGGGGCCCCGGGTATGGGCGCGTTCGCGCACGTGCACCCCGTTCCCGTGGACTCATCCACCTTCCGCGTCCCGTGGCCGGGCCTGCCGCCGGGCGAGTACCGCATCTACGGCGACATCGTCCAGGAGTCCGGCTTCGCGCAGACGGTCGTCGACACGGTGACCGTCGACGCGGCGGCGCTCGCGGTTGCGGAGGGGGAGGCCGCAGTCTCCGGGGAGGCCGTTACGGCCCCCGTCGCGCCCGGAGCGCAGGACTTGCGGCCAGAGGCGTCGGGGGGCCTGCTGCCGGACGCGGACGACTCCGCGTGGACGGGCGTGCCGGTCGCCCTCTCCGGGCCGGGTTCCGAGGCGCGGCTGGACGACGGTTCGATCCTCGAATGGCAGGGGAGCCAGGAACTTCGCGTCGACGAGGAGACGGTCCTCGCATTCAGGCTCTGGGATCCCGACGAGAAACCGGCCGAACTGGAGCCCTACATGGGGATGCTCAGCCACGCGGCGCTCACGCGGGACGACGGCGCCGTGTTCGTCCATCTGCACCCCGCGGGCACGATTTCGATGGGCTCGCTCTCGGTGCTCGCGCCCGAAGGGTCGCCGATGGCCGGCGGCGGCACAGCAGCCCCTGCCGGCGTCGTCGAGTTCCCGTTCGCGTTCCCGCAGCCGGGCGAGTACACGATCTGGGTGCAGGTCAAGCGGGAGGGCCGCGTCCTCACGGGGGCGTTCCAAGCGACGGTCATGGAGTGAGCGCTGGAGTGAGCGAACGCATCGCGATGTGCTTCAGCGGCGGCAAGGACAGCGCCTTGGCCCTGCATGCGCTTCAGCAGTCCGGAGCCTGGCGGGTCGAGACCCTGATCACGACGGTGACCGACGCCTACGATCGGGTGAGCATGCACGGCGTGCGGCGCGCGCTCGTGCGCGACCAGGCTGAGGCAATCGGCATCCCGCTGCTGGAGGTCGTTGTCCCGCCGCAGTCCTCCAACGAGATCTACGAACGCGCCATGGGGGACGCGTTCGACCGCGTCTACGAGGACGGTATCCGTCGCGTGGCCTTCGGAGACATCTTCCTGGAGGACCTCCGCGAATACCGGGAAAGGCAGCTCGCAGCCTCCAGATTGGAGTGCCTGTTCCCGATCTGGAAGCAACCCACCGCCGCGCTTGCGCGTTCCTTCATCCGGGATGGGTTCGAGGCCGTCGCGGTGTGCGTCAACCCGGCGGTGCTGGACGCCTCGTTCGCGGGCCGCGCCTTCGATGCGTCCTTCGTCGCCGATCTTCCGGAGGGCGTGGATCCGTGCGGGGAGAACGGAGAGTTCCATACGTTCGTGTGGGACGGCCCGATCCTGCCGCGGCCGATCCCGGTCGCGCGCGGCGAGGTCGTGGAACGGGATGGTTTCGTCTTCTGCGACCTGCTCGCGGCGGCAGCGTGACCCATAGCGTGACCCACTTGGCGCCTGGGGTGTAGCAGTACTGCGAGCGACGGACGAGTCAGCTCGGAACGTGAGTCGGAACGTGAGATAGAGAGGGTTTCGGGGATGTTCAGAGTCTTCGGCCTAATGCTGGGCCTGACGGTTCTCCTGGTGTTCGCCGGCCAGATCATGTTCGGGCAGCAGGGCGCGGTCCTGTTCCTCGTGCTCTCGGGGGCCATGAACTTCGGGATGTACTGGTTCAGCGACCGGGTGGTCCTGCGCATGTACCGGGCCCAGGTCGTGGACCGGTCGCAGGCGCCGGACCTCTACGACCGGGTGGAGCGGCTGAGGAAGCGGGCGGGCCTGCCGGCGCCGGTCGTGGCCATCTCGCCGCAGCCGCAGCCGAACGCGTTCGCCACGGGCCGCAACCCGGAGCACGCCGTGGTCTGCTTCACGCAGGGCATCCTGCGGGCGCTGCCGGCCCGTGAACTCGACGGAGTCATCGCGCACGAACTCGCCCACATCAAGCACCGGCACATGCTGGTCGGCACGGTCGCGGCGACGATGGCGGGCGCGATCGCGATGATCGCCTCGATCGCCCGCTGGGGGTTCATCTTCGGCGGGGGCCGCGACGACGGCGACAACCCTCTGGGCATGCTGGTCATGGCCATCGTCGCGCCGCTCGCCGCCGTCATCATCCAGATGGCGATCAGCCGCCGCAACGAGTTTCAGGCCGACCGCACCGGCGGCGAAATCACGGGAGACCCCATGGGTCTGGCCGGCGCGCTGAAACGCCTGGAGTCCGGCGCCCGCCGCATCCCGATGGACGTGAACCCGGCCGGCGCCTCACTCGCGATCGTGAACCCCTTCGCCGGCCGCCGCCGCGGCCTCACCTCCCTCTTCACCACCCACCCCCCCCACCGAGGAGCGCGTCGCCGCCCTGAGAGCCCAGGCCGCCGCCAGGTAGACAGTCAACGTCTTGAGGTGCGGCCCCTGCGCCCGTTGAAGTAGCCAGCCGGGATGTGGCCAGCCCGGAACGCAGGGGCCTCCGGTGAGCGTTAGCGGGTCCTTCTCTGCCAGCGATCTTCGTAGGCAGCGCAGATCCGTTGGACCATCGTGGCATAGTGCATGGGGTCACCCGTCCGAGGTGCGGGTGTTCCCGTGACGAGCTTCGGGTCTCCTGGGCGGGGAGCGCCGTACGGCAGGTCGGGGTTCTTCGCCAGGTTGTCAAAATCCACCACGACCACCGACACAGCCTCGAAGCCGGGGCCCTCGACCGGAGTGTGACGGAGTGGAAGTCCCCGGAAGAGATCGACGGTTGATATGCCGAGCGTATCGATGTTGTCGTGCTCGGTGATGTCTTCCCTGGGCCTTGTCGGCGACCAGAACACACGCGCGACGTTCACGGCCACGGTTCCCACGGCGATCGTCTTTTCGTTGTAACTGTGGGCGTAGCCGTGGAACGCTTGCAGGTCACGAAGCCGGTTCCGGCGCGCCTTTCCGTGTTCCGCCATGATGGCCTTCGCTTCGAGAGCTAACTCGATGGTGGCCGGGGTTTCAAACGATATCGATCCGTCTGTCGGCGGCAGGGACAATCCGGGCGGCGGCCCCACCGCCAGGTCTATGTTCCAGTCCATGTAGTTGACTTTGACCGTGTGGTTCAGCTTGGCGACGATCTCGCCGGCCCGAGCTCGCTCCGCGAAGGCGGGACAATGCGCGAGCAGGTCATCGACGATCGCGAGGCAGATGGCGTTGCTGTGAGCGTCGGATCGTGGATGGTAGTTGTTCTCGGCCAGGTGGCGGACGAACGCTTCGGGGGCGTTCAAGGGAAGGTCACCTCCGCCGGCACTTGCAGGGCGTCAAGCTGTTCCAGTCGACTCCGTCCGATCTCGACATATCTCGGTTCGATCTCGTACCCGACGCTCGAACGGGCCGTGAGCATGGCGGCGGCTGTCGTCGTCCCCGTCCCCCAGAACGGATCGAGGACGGTGTCCCCCACGAAGCTGAACATCTGGACCAGACGGGAGGCGAGTTCCACCGGGAAAGGCGCCGGATGGCCTCGTTTCCGGGCTTCACCGCGGATGTCGTCCCAGATCGACCGGAACCAGCGCTGGTGGTCGTCCGGTTCAATGAGGCTGAGCGCACGCTGTGCCGCCGTCGGCTTCCGGTAGCTCCCGGGCTTCCGCAGCATCAGGATGGTCTCGACGTCGTTCTTCACGATCGCGTTGGGTTCGTAAGGCTTCCCCAGGAACCCGACTCCGCTCGCCTCCGTCGCCATGTTGGCGATCTTGTACCAGCGGATCGGCGTGAGGTAGTCGAACCCGATCCGACGCGCGCGCACCGAGATGTCGGCCGGAAGTGGCAGAACGTGATGGCGGCCTCCGGCTCGACGTGAAATGCAGACGCTACCCACGACCACGCACAGCCGGCCGCCCGGCGTGAGGAGGTCGTAGCACCGCCGCCACACGCGGTCCAGCTCGTCCAGGAACGATTCGTAGTCGTCGATGCCGCCGAGCTGGCCATCGTCGGCGCGGCCACCGTCATAGTCGATGAGGTTGAAGTACGGCGGTGACGTGACGACGAGGTGGATCGGCTCCCGGATTTCGGGCATGTCGCGGGCGTCGCCCAGATACAGCGTGTGTTCCGTCCGTTCCGGCGCCGCTCCGTCCCGCCAAGCCTCGATCTTGGCCTGCCGTTTCAGGCTGAGCGAGGACTCGGCTCCGGACATGATCTCGTTGACGCCTACCGTCATCCCGGCCCTTTCACCCTTCATCGTGATGCGTCTGCACGGTGGACCGTCTCAACGTAATGCTTCGTCCACCGCCGAGCAGCGCTCGGGGCTATCCGCTCCAGATGATGATGGCGCCGCAGCGGTCGGCTGGAGCGGTGAACTCCCCGGGCAGGGAGACGGACCTCAGGTAGACTTCGATGGCGGCGACCTCGTGCGGAGCCGCCAGGTCGTCCACGCCCCCCCGCTCGAAGTCCCAGGCGCGGCCATCCATGACCAGGACCCCGTTCAGGTAGACGGACATGTGGGAGCATCTCCGCGCCCTTCGCGAGACGGGGCGGCAGGTCTGTCGCGGGCAGACTTCACGCAGGCCGTCCACCTCGGTGAGGAGGTCGGTGAGGCGAGTGGGCGCGAGGGCCCGAATCCGCTCCCGCGTGAAGAAGTGTCCGCGGCCCCGCGTCGCGCTCTCCCGCCTGCGTTCGTAGAAACCGACCTCCGTGAGCCTCGGATGCCGCCGCTCGGCCACGATCCGCGGCCCCGCCGCGGGCGAGGCGGAATCGGGCGCGGCGGCGTCGGGCGGGGGAGGCGGCGTCGGGTCGAGTGCGACGCGGACATCCACCGTTGAACCGGAGGGAACCGGGATGGTGTCTCCGGCGACGCCGGCGTCGGGGTGAGATGCATCGAGCCGATAGTCCCCGGGGATCAGGTCGGGGATCGCAAAGAAGCCGTGCTCGTCACTCGTCGCCAGATATCCGTCCTCCGCGGGCGGGTCACGGTCGGCGGCGGCCGGTGCTGCCTCGGCCACCGCCAGCCTGATTTCGGCTTCCCGCACGGGTTCGCCTCGCCGGAGATCGAAGACGCGGCCTGCGACATGGCCGTGACGAGCGAGGGGGACCATCAGATCCCGCATCACGGGGACCGTATCGGCCGTCCCGGGGGCTGCCTCGGCCGCCACCGGCGCCAGTTCGCCGCTGAGGCCGGCGAACCTTGCCCAGATGCCCACGTCCGTCCGCGGATCGAGGTCGCAGAACCGAAAGCGGCCGTTGTCGTCGGCGGTCGTCTCCTTCTCGCGCCGCCGCCCGCCCGGTTCCGTGATCCAGGCCGTCACGGTCGCGCGGGGCAGGAGAATGCCGGTCAGCGCATCCGTGACCGTCCCTTCGACCACGAGCGGAGCCCGTTCCGCGGTGGGGGCGGGCTCGCAGAGAACGATCCGCCGCTCTTCAAGCTCGGCCGCGGTCAGCCATTGTCGTGTCCAGACGATGACCGTGGGGCAGAACGGATCCTCGCCCGCCGCGCGTATCAGAGAATCGAGGCCCGGCACCCTGTACGGCTCGTCGTGGACCTCGACGCCTCCCATGCGGTGATGGGCGAGCGTGGTCATGAGACCAACCCGGTCCCGCCAGCCATCGATGATGATCTGCGGAGCGCACCACCCGACGTTGGCCCGGCTCATGTTGAGAATGCGCTCGCTCATGTTTCGCCAGCCGACGATCAGCGGGTCGCCCCCGCGGCTGATGTCTTCGGGATCGTAGAATCGGCCGCTGCCGAGCGCCCGACGCTCGTAGAAACCGACCTGCTCCAGGTACGACGGTCTCCACTCGACGTTGACCTCGAGGGGGGCGACTGCGATCGCGGCCGGTTCGATGCGGATCTCCAGCGAGAGTGTGCCGTCGGGCGCTTCGACCTCGGTCGTCCGCGTGCCGTAGCCGATGTGCCGGATCTCGAAGGTGTGGGAGCCGGCGGGTACGACCAGATGGAACGTTCCGTCCGTGTTGGTGAGGGTCGAGATGTCCAGCGCCGCGATGGAGACGAGCGCCGCCGCGATGGGGGCTCCGGTGTCGGAGTCGAGGAGACGTCCCGCGATATCTACCGGCTGCTGCGCCACGGCGTTCCGAGGGAGAGCCAATCCCGCCAGCGCGAAGAGCGCGGCACGAAGCGGGACCGGGTTTCGCAACGTCGTCGGCATCGGATCCATATCCGTGAAGACTCCACGCCCCGGCGGCGGGTCACCCCGGGTACTCTCAGCGCGACTTCCAGGGCAAGCGTTCGGTGTCGGAGAACAGGACCACCCGGCAGTGCACCATGTCGTCGCCCTCGAAGCGTGCGTAGGCCTCGAACGGGCAGTCCTCGATGACGTGCGGCAGCCAGTGGCGATCGTCCTCCCACATCCGATCGTACGGGATGTCGTCGACGGGCGTCCACCGGGGGGTCGCTTCGCTCGTCTCGACCGGCTCCCCTTCGAGCGCGTCCGACCGGAACACGTGGATCAGGATCGACATGCCGCTCAGCACCTCGAACGCCACCTCGCCGACCTTCCGGGGCGCCACCGGACGCGCACGCAGCTCCTCCTGAAACTCCCGCATCGCGGCATCCAGCGTACTCTCGCCGGGGTCGACCTTCCCCCCGGCCCCGTTCAGCTTGCCGGCGCCCAGCCCGCGCTTCTTGTGGATGAGGAGGATTTCACCTTCCCGCACGATGAAGAGAAGGGTCGCATTGAGGTCCGGCTGCCAACCCTCCGGGATGGGACGTTCCGTCGCGAGGGGTCGAGCCTGCATCGGCTGTCCTTCCGCGGCGGGGTCGCCGCCGAAATGGGTGGAGCGCGTCACGGCGTGCGGGCGCCGGCGCGGTCGAAGACGACTTCGCCGTTGAAGACCGTCATCTCGCACGCCATGTCGCGCAGTTCGATCGTCGGGACGGTGAGCGGGTCGCGGTCCCAGACCGCAAGATCCGCGTACTTGCCGGGCTCGATCGTCCCGACCTTCTCCTCGAGAAACATCTGGTGCGCGGCCCAGGTCGTGAACGAGCGCAGCGCCGTCTCGACGTCGACGGATTCGGCGGCGCCGTAAGGGTCGCTGCCGTAGACGCCGAGCAGCGGCTGGCGCGCGACGGAGGCCCACACGCCGTAGCGCGCCGGGTAGGGGGTGACGAAGAAGTCGGAGCCGCTCGCCCAGATCATGCCCCGGTCCCGGTAGGAGCGGAACGGGTTCAGCCGCAGCGTTCGCCGGGGCCCGAAGTTCCCGGCGTAGGTGTCGCCGATCCACCACGTGAAGGTGGGGGACGGTTCCGGGTAGCCGGCCTGCCATTCCCGCTGGAGTTCGGCCATCGCGTCCAGGGCCCGGTCCGTGGGGATGTTCGAGTGGATGATCCCGTGCCGGAGTCCGCGGGTGGGGGTGGCCTCGAACGCCTCGACGAAGCTGTCGACGGTCCAGTCGATCGCACGGTCGCCGATGGAGTGGATCGACACGTGGAGCCCGGCGTCGTGGTAGGCCCGGAAGCGGCGGCGCAGTTCGTCCGGGTCCATCGTCGGGTAGCCGCGGTTGCCTGTGTCGGTCTCCGTGCGCTCCCGGCTCCAGTCCTCGTACAGCCACGCCGTGCGGGCGCCGCCGCTGCCGTCGATGTACAACTTGACGCCGCCGGGGATGAGCCGGTCGTCCCCCGTCGACTCCCAGGGTCGCGTGAAGGTCGCGAGGCTGTCGGCGTAGGCCCGGACCTCGTCCAGCGTCACGCCGCGGTCGCCCCACAGGACGAAGATCCGGACCGTGAGGTCGCCGTCGGCGAGCACATCGCGGTAGGCCTCCCACGCGCGGCGGCCGATCCCGGGATCTTTGCCGCCCGTCATGCACTCGGCGTTGAAGGCGCCGGCGAGCGCGCGGATCCCCTCGCGCTGCTCGCCGGGTCCGAGCGGCGGGATGAGCCGGGTCACGAGACCCATGGCGGACTCCTTGAGGACGCCGGTCGGCTGCCCGGCCGC
>VXMQ01000071.1 GCA_009841015.1 Candidatus Palauibacter denitrificans
TCGGCAGCGTCAGATGTGTATACGCGACCGGACGGGCGGCGGCGGCGGCGGCGGTGCAGACGGAGGCGGCTCGATGGGCGTACCGACCGGGCCCGCGCCCGAACCGCCGCCCCCGCAGTTGAGGGCAATGCCCACCGCACACAGCAGGGCTGGCCAACGACCCTTCATTCAAGACCCTCCCAAGGGTACTGCGCCCACGACCCGACCTGAAAAAATGAAACGGCCCGCGTGCCTCGGGCAAGCTCCGTCGGCTCCCGCGCGGCCCGGCGTTGCCGCGGGACCCGATCCGTTCAAGATTCGCCGGCATGCGAACCTCACCCCGTATCCGTCCCGTGACACCCGTCATCGGTGCCGAGGTCGACGGCGTGGACCTCGCCACCCTCGATGATGACAGTTTCGAGGCCATCCGCGATGCGCTGATGGCGCACTGCGTCCTCTTCTTCCGGGACCAGGACATCTCCATCGAGAGCCAGAAGGCGCTGGGCGCCCGGTTCGGCGAACTCGTCGAGCACCCCAACGAGCCGGGCATCGCGGGGCATCCGGAGGTGTTCCGGATCCATGCGGACGAGAATTCGGTGCGGGCGACCGGGGAGCGCTGGCACTCCGATGTGTCGTGCGACCCCATGCCGCCAATGGGTTCGATCCTGCGCCTGCACACGGTGCCCGGAAGCGGCGGCGACACGCTGTTCGCGAACATGTACGCCGCCTACGAGGCGCTGTCGGACCGCATGAAGGCGCTGCTCGACGGCCTCAGGGCGGTCCATGACGGCGGCCCGTTCTACCGCGAGGTAAACCGGCTCATCGGGCGCGACGACGGGGGCCGCTCGTACCCATCGGCGGTGCACCCCGTCGTCCGCACCCACCCCGTGACGGGGCGGAAAGCGCTGTTCGTGAACGAGATGTTCACGGTCCGCATCGCGGACCTCCCGCGGGGCGAGAGCATCGGGCTGCTCGACTTCCTCTTCCGGCACGTGCAGCGGCCGGATTTCCACTGCCGCTTCCGGTGGCGGCCGCATTCCGTCGCCTTCTGGGACAACCGCTGCACGCAGCACCACGCGATCTGGGACTACTTCCCCGCCGTCCGCTCCGGCTACCGCGTCACCATCCGCGGCGAACGCCCCGCCTGACAAAGCGGGGAGCGGAGGGCGGTCGGGCTATCGCGTCCAGAGTTCGCTGAACGGAACGGCCAACATCCGATCCGCGGCGAGCGGCAGGATGTCGCCGCCGTTGTAGAGAACGATTCCGGCCTCGAAGTCATCCCCGCAGAGCGCGGCGAGGCGCCTCAGCCCCTTCCCCGCCGACTGTCCCGGCGTACTCGTCGCTTTCACTTCGACGCCCCAGGTTCGTGACCGGAGCGTGATCACCAGATCCACCTCGCAGCCGTCCTTGTCCCGGTAGTGCCAGAAGCGGAGATCGGGATCCGTCCAGCCTGCCTGCGCCACGAACTGCTGCACCACGAAGGACTCGAGAAGATGTCCCATGCGCTGCCGTTTCGTGAGCCAGTCCCCGGCGGAGAGCTGCGCAAGCGTTGCCGCGAGACCGCTGTCGATCAGATGGGTCTTGGGCGATTTTATCAGTCGTTTTCCGGGATTGCGGTGCCAGGGGAGCAGGCGCCTGACGAGAAAGAGTCGCTCGAGGACGGAGACGTATTCCAAAACCGTTACTCGCTGCAGGCCGAGATCGCGCGCCACGCGGCTGGCGTTGAACAGTTCGCCGTTCCGGACCGCAAGAAGTTCCAGGAGGCGACCGACCTGGTCGGCAGCCCGAACGTTCGAGACATCGAGAACGTCCCGATCCACGATCCCCCGCACGTACTGGCGATGCCACTGCCGTGCGCGGGCCGGCGTTCGCGTCAGAGGCTCCGGGTATCCCCCCGCTGTGAGCCGGGTGGCAAGTTCCGGCGCGGTCGGTCCTGTCCCCGGGCGGAGTGAGGGCTGCAACCGTCCCTCGAGGAAGTCGCGGAGAAACCCACCGGGGCGACGCTCCTTCTCGGATTCCGAGAGCGGCATTAGGCGCACGACCTCCATGCGGCCCGCCAGTGACTCGGTGACGGAGGGGACCAGCAACAGGTCGGCGGAACCCGTAAGAAGGAAGCGTCCGGGGCGTCGATCCGTATCCACAGCGAGTTTGATCGCCGGGAGGAGCCCGGGCGCCCGCTGTACCTCATCGATGGTCACATCGCGGGGGAGGCTACCCATGAAGCCCGCGGGATCCGCGGATGCCGCGTCAAGAAACGGAGGATGGTCCAAGCTTACGAAGACCCGTTCCGGCTTCAGGACGCGGGCAAGCGTAGTTTTGCCGCACTGACGAGGCCCGGCCAGACACACGACGGGCGTGTCGGACAGGGCCTCGCGCAAGGCGGAGGCCAGCGAACGAGTATAAAGCGCCTGGTTTCGAGACATGAAGAAAGATAGCGGCCATTTGTCGGTTACGCTACCGTCTGATTGTTGGTTAGAACAACGTCCAATTGTTGGTTAGCGCATCGGCCATTTGTTGGTTTGGCAGCAATCATCTTCCCGGATTCGTACGTTTCGCATACGATGGTTGTTTGCACGTTCTCCGGCGTGCCGCATCAACCATTGGAGGAGTTCAGACCATGCTGAAGCGCACTCCGATTTCGTTCATCGTGCTCCCTGTGGCGGCGATCCTCGGGGCGTGCGGTGGCGCCGACCCCGACTCCTCGGCGGCGGACGCGACGGAGGCTTCGGCGCTCGCGATCGTCGGGGCGACCGTCATCGATGGCTCCGGCGCCGAAGCCGTGCCCGGCGCGACGGTCGTGGTCCGCGATGGGCGGATCGAGTCCGTCGGGCCGTCGGCGGAGGTCGAGGTTCCGGCGGACGCCGAGGTCCTGGACGCGGCCGGGAAACACCTCGTCCCGGGGCTCATCAACGCGCACGGCCATGTGGGCGCGACCCTCGGCCTCGAGGGCGGGCACTACTCGCGAGAGAACGTCCTGCGCCAACTCGCGCTGTACGCGAGCTACGGCGTCACCACGATCGTGAGCCTCGGCGGGGACGAACCCGCCGGCGTCGAGGTGCGCGACGAACAGGACGTGCCGGCGCTCGACCGGGCCCGGCTCTACGTGGCGGGTGCCGTGGTGGCGGGGATCACGCCGGGGGCCGCGCTCGAGATGGTGCACGGGAACGCGGCGATGGGGGTCGACTTCATCAAGATCCGGGTCGACGACAACCTCGGGAGCACGTACAAGATGACGCCGGACGTGTACGGGGCGGTGATCGAGGGGGCGCACGAACTCGGGCTGCCGGTCGCGGCGCACCTGTTCTACCTCGAGGACGCGCACGGGCTGCTCGACGCCGGAGTCGACTTCATAGTGCACAGCGTCCGGGATCGGGACGTGGACGACGCGCTCGCCACACGGCTCGTCGAAGCCGGTGTCTGCTACTCGCCGACGCTCACGCGCGAAGTCTCGACCTTCGTGTACGAGGGCGAACCCGAGTTCTTCTCGGATCCCTTCTTCCTCGCCTCCGCGGAGCCGGCGGTGCTCGAAGCCCTGCGCGCCCCCGAGAGCATGGCGCGCTACCGCGAAAGCGAGTCGGCCCAGCGCTACAAGGAGGCGCTCGCGCAGGCCCAGGAGAACCTCGGCGCGCTGTCCAACGCCGGCGTGACCATCGCCATGGGCACGGACACCGGCCCGCCCGCGCGCTTCCAGGGCTACTTCGAGCACCTGGAACTCGCGCTCATGGCGGAGTCCGGCATGTCGCCGATGGAGATCCTCGTCGCCTCCACCGGCGACGCCGCACGCTGCGCGGGACTCGAAGGCGTCGGCACGATCGAGGCCGGCAACTGGGCGGACCTCATCCTCCTCAACGCGGACCCGCTCGAGGGAGTCGAGAACCTGCGCGCAATCGAATCCGTCTGGATCGCCGGCAACGAGGTGCCTTCCGTCTCCGGCTAACTCCGGCGACGTTCTAACTCCGGCCCCGTTCGCGGAGGTCGACGATGGGGGGGGCGTCCTCGGCAAACGTCCCGGACTCGACGGTGCGGACGTCCACGCGGAGCCGGGTCGTCTCCCGGAGGCGGGCAGCGAGTTGGTCGAGATCGGGCTGCCGGCCCCCCGTGGGCTCAACGGAGACGACGAGGAGGTCGCGATGGTCCTCCTCGGTGACCGACCCCTGATAGCGGCGGACGCCGGGGGCGCCTTTGAGCGCCTCCGACAGTTGCCGCGGATGGACGAACATGCCGCGCACCTTCACGCCCTCGCCGGTTCGGCCCAGGAAGCCCGCCAACCGCGGAGAGGTCCGTCCGCAGTCGCACCCGTCGGGCCGGAACGCCGACAGGTCTCCCGTGCCGAAGCGGACGAGCGGGTAGACCGGGTTGGCGCTCGTGACGACGACCTCGCCGGGCTTGCCGGGCTCGCACGACTCGCGTGTGCCGGGGTCCAGCACTTCGACGACGATGCCCGGCGCGATGTGCCAGCCGTCCTTCGCCTCGCACTCGTAGCCGATGGCCCCGGCGTCGGCGGTCCCGTACGCCTGGAAGACCGAGACTCCGTGGCCCTCCTGCAGCAGCCTGCGGAGATCGGGAGGCAGGGGCGCCCCGCTGACGAGCGCACGGCGGAACGTCGCGGGGACCCCGTCCTCCCTCCCCCGCTCCAGGAGGGCGAGGAGGAACTGCGGCGTCCCCACGTAGCCGGCGGCGCCGATCTGTGACGCGAAGGCGGCCTGGGCCGACGTGTTCCCCACCCCGCCCGCCACGACCACGCACCCCACGGCGCGCAACCCCGCATCCATCATGTGACCGCCCGGGGTCAGGTGATACGAGAACGTGTTGAGCACCACGTCTCCGCGCTCGAATCCCGCCGCGCGGAAGGCGGGAGCCATGCGCCAGTAGTCCGCCCGCTGGCCCTCCGGGTCGTTGATCGGCCCGGGCGACCGGTGGATGCGCCGGAGGACGCCGAGGTCCACGCCCAGCATCCCGCCGAAGGGCGGCTGGGCCGCCTGCAGATCCGGCAGGTCGTCCTTGGCCAGGACCGCCACCTCCCCCAGCCCCGCCACGCCGCGCGGCTCGGGGTGGGCGATCCCGGCCGCCCGCAGGCGGACTCCGGCTTCCCCGCTGCGCTCAAGCGCCAGGCGGACGGCCCGGTCCGCCAGCGCATCCTGCGCCGCGTCCCAGTCGGGCGGCGCCTCCGCGGCGTCCAGGGGACGACGCCCCACCGTGCTCACGACAGCCACCGCTTGCGGCGGCGATAGTGCTTCACGTCGCGATACGATCGCCGCCCGATCTCGCTCAGGCCCAGGTAGAACTCGCGCACGTCCTCGTTGTCTCCCAGTTCCTCCGCGGAACCCTCCAGCACCACGCGGCCCGACTCCATGACGTACCCGTAGTCCGCGACGGAGAGGGCGAGGCGCGCGTTCTGCTCGACGAGAAGGATGGTCGTGCCCTCCTCCCCGTTGATCCGCCGGATGATCTCGAAGATCTCCTGCACGAGAATCGGCGCGAGCCCCAGCGACGGTTCATCGAGCAGCATGAGCCGCGGGCAGGCCATAAGCGCGCGCCCGAGCGCGAGCATCTGCTGCTCCCCGCCCGACAGGTAGCCCGCCCACTGGCGCTTCCGCTCCGCCAGCCGCGGGAAGTACCCGTAGACCCGCTCGAGGTCCGCCGGCACTCCGCCGCGGTCGCGGCGCGTGTGCGCCCCCGCGAGCAGGTTCTCGTGCACCGTGAGGTGCTCGAACACGTGCCGCCCCTCGACGACCTGGAAGATCCCCCGGCGCACGATGCGATCCGCCGGCAGGCCGTGAATCTCGTGGCCGTCGAAGCGGATCGATCCGTCCGTGACCTCGCCGTCCTCGACCTTGAGCAGGCCCGAAATCGCCTTGAGCGTCGTCGTCTTCCCGGCACCGTTCGAGCCGAGGAGCGCGACGATGTGCCCCTCCGGCACCTCGAGCGACAGTCCGCGCAGGACGAGGATCACGTCGTCGTAGAGTACCTCGACGCTGTTGAGTTCGAGCAACGGGCCCGGGGGGCTCAAGGGGCTGTGAGGACTTCCGTCAGCGGGGTCCACCGCCCGTCTTCGGCGCGGAAGAGCCGGAGCCCCTTCGACCCCCGGTGGTCGCTCGGCGTGAAGGTGAGCGGCGGCCCGGCCCCGCCCGTGTCGAGCCCATCGATCGTCTCCAGCGCCCGCTTGATGTTCTCTCCGGTCAGTTCCTGCCCCGCGTCGAGCACCCGCCGGATCCCCTCGACGAACACCGCCATCGTCCACCACCCCTGCGTGTACGCGTTCGTCTTGTCGCCGTAGTCATCGCCCCGGGACTCGAGGTAGTCGCGGATGTCCCGGACCCCCGGCACATCGGCGGTGAGCGGCGCCCACGGGATCGCCCCGACCACCCCTTCGGCCGCGTCCGCCGCCAGCCGCCACAGGAGCGCGTTGGCGCACCAGTTCAGGCACACGAAGGTGGCGTCGATCCCCAGTCCGCGCGCGTTGCGCAGGGCGACCGCCGCCGGCGCGGAGGTGTTCTGGAACACCACGTACGTCGCGCCCGACTGGCCGATGCGGGAGAACTCCGCCGTGTAGTCCGTCGCGCCGCGCGGCATCTCGTAGGGCGTGACGTGGACGCCGATCTCCCGCGCGTAGTCCTCGCCGCCCTGCACCCAGGGCGACAGGCCGAACGGGCTCGCGTTGTGCATGAACGCGACCCGCGCGTTCCCTTCCCCACCGTTCGCCCGGTGGTCCTCCGCGATCCAGCGCAGCACGATCCGGAACTGGTCGCTGTAGCTCGTCGCCACGAGGAAGTTGTAAGGCGACTCGTGCGCGTCTCCGAGCACGTGCGAGAGGGAGGCCGACGAGAACGGAATGCGGTCCTCCGCGATCCTCAGCCGGAGCGCCTCCGTGTCGCCCGTCCCCCAGCCCATGAAGATGAGCGCGCCCTCCTGCACGAACTGCGTGTAGAGCTGCTCGGCCCGGTCGACCTGGTAGCCGTAGTCCTGGTAGATGAGCCGGACCGGCCGCCCCCCGACGCCGCCCCGCGCGTTGAGCCATTCGACGTGCCCCTGCACCCCTTCGGCGTAGTCGAGCCCCACATCGGCCGTCGGACCCGTCAGGTCGAAGATGACCGCGATCAGGATCTCATTCTCCGCCCTCTCCCCCGAGCCCCCGCACGCGACAAGCGCGACGGACAGAATCAGACCGCCGGCAGCGGTGAAAGCGAATCGGCTGGAGCGCATGTCCCGAGACCTCTTCATGTCGTGAAGTCATCCCGACTTCGGAGCGATCAGCGGCCCTCTCCGCGGCGGTACGCGAAGGGCCACACGTAGAAGTAGTCTTTCACGTTGCGCCACAGTTTGGACAGGCCCGCGGGCTCGAACACGAGGAAGAGGATGATGACGAGCCCGAACGCCGCCTGTTGCACGCTGGGCAGGAGGGCCGCGACCGCCGGCGCCGACTGCTGCAGTTCCCGTCCCGCCGTCGCGATCATGGCGGGGAGGAGGGTGATGAGCGCCGCCCCGAACAGCGAGCCGCGGATCGTCCCCAGCCCTCCGACGATGATCATGGCGAGGTAGAGGACGCTGGTCTCGAGCGTGAAGCGCTCCCACGAGATGATGTTGCGGTAGTACGCGGTGAGGGCGCCGGCGAGCCCCACGAAGAACGACGAGGTCGCGAAGGCGAGGAGCTTGGTCCCGAACACGTTCACGCCGATGACGCTCGCCGCGATGTCCTGGTCGCGCACGGCGACGAAGGAGCGGCCGATGCGGGAGCGGAAGAGGTTCGCGGTGAAGAGGGCCGTGGCGCCCGCCAGGACGATGCCGACCCAGTAGAAGCCGAAGTCGGTGTTCAGCCGCTGGCCGAAGAGCCGCGGGGCCGGGACGACGACGGCTTCTACGCCTCCCGTGAGCGCGGGCCAGTGCGTGACGACCCACTCGACGATCTCCTGCGCGGCGAGCGTGGAGATCGCGAGGTAGAGCCCCTTGAGCCGCAGCGACGGGAGACCGAAGAAGACGCCCACCGCCGCCGTCGCGAAGCACGCAGCCACGATGCTCACGCCCCACGGCAGGCCCAGCCTCAGCGTGAGCAGCGCGGAAGTGTACGCCCCGACGGCCATGAACGCGCCCTGGCCCAGCGAGACCTGACCGGTGTAGCCGACGAGGATGTTGAGCCCCAGCGCGCCGATCGTGGCGATCGCGATCTGGTTCGCGAGGTTGAGCCAGTACGGAGACGCGAGGAACGGGAAGACGAGGAGCGCCGCCGCGAACAGCCCGAGCCGGAGGCGCTCCGCCGGCACGCGCCGGAGCCCCATGTCCGTTCGATAGTCCGTGTGAAAGACGCCGCTCTCCAAGAGATTCTCCCGGTCGCCTGTCCGCGCGCCTAGACGCGCTCGATGATTTCTTTTCCGAAGAGTCCGTACGGGCGGACCATGAGGACGATGATCAGCACGATGTAGGGGACGATGAGGTTGAGCCCGTGGCCGATGTAGCCGCCCGCGTAGAACTCCAGCAGCCCGATGATCGCGCCCCCGACGACGGCCCCCCGGATCGAGTCGAGCCCGCCCAGGATCACGACCGGAAAGACGCGCAGGCCGATCTGCGCGACGTTCGGGGTCACGCCCACGATGTTGCCGAGCATGATCCCGCCGATCGCGGCCGTAGCCGCCGCCAGCGCCCACGCGGTCGCGAACACGCGCGGGATGCTGATCCCCATGCTGAGGGCGGCCTGCTGGTCGTCGGCGATGGCCCGCATTGCGATCCCGCTTCGCGTGCGCCGGAAGAAGAGCGCGAGTCCGCCGAGCAGCGCGAGCGCCAGCGGGATCGCCACCAGCCGGTCCGCGCTCACGACGGCCGACCCCAGCATCACTTCGCCCTCGGGCAGGAAGGACGGGAAGGTGCGGGGCTGCGGCCCCCAGATCGCGTGCACGACGGCGCGCAGCACGCTCGAG
The DNA here is from genome assembly GCA_009841015.1 of Candidatus Palauibacter denitrificans. Taxonomy (GTDB): domain Bacteria; phylum Gemmatimonadota; class Gemmatimonadetes; order Palauibacterales; family Palauibacteraceae; genus Palauibacter; species Palauibacter denitrificans. The sequence goes on from VXMQ01000071.1 coordinate 8,889, forward strand.
AGGCCGATCGTGACCATGATCATCGAGATGATGGGCTCGCCGATCAGCGGCCGGAGCACGGTGCGCTCGACCGCGAGGCCGATGCCCGCCGCCACGAGCATCGTGAGCAGGACGCCGGCCGTCCACGGGAGACCGACCTGGACGAGGAAGAAGAAGACGAGATAGGTCCCGAACAGGAGGAGGTCCCCCTGCGCGAAGTTGATGACGTCGCTCGCCTTGTAGATGATGACGAAACCCACCGCGGCGAGCGCGTAGATCATGCCCGTGCCCAGGCCCGCCACCGTGAGTTGCAGGAACTGGTCCATGGTCACGCCCCTCCCTCGGATCCATCGAGCCGCTCGATCCGCAGGTCGTGCTTCACGCGGGCCGTCCGCCCGTCCTGGTAGGTGATCTCCATCTCCACGGTCACGGAATCATCCTCCCCGTACAGCGCCTCGATCAGGGACTCGAAGCGCTCGGCCACGAAGCGGCGGCGGACCTTCCGGGTGCGCGTGAGTTCGGCATCGTCCGCGTGCAGCTCCTTGTGCAGCAGGAGGAAACGCCGGACGCGGGCCGCCTCGGGCACGTCCCCGTTCACCGACTCGACATGCGCCCGCACCAGGTCGTAAACCTCGTGCTTCTGCGACAGGTCCGTGAACGTCGTATAGGCGAGCTGGCGCCGCTCCGCCCACTGGCCCGCGTTCTCGAAGTCGATCGCGATGATCCCGGCCACGTACGGGTGCTCGCCGCCGAACACGACCGCCTCGCTCACGTAGGGGCTGAACTTGAGCAGGTTCTCGATGAACTGGGGCGAGAACGTCGTCCCGTCCGCCAGCGACATCACGTCCTTCAGCCGGTCGACGACGACGAGGTGGCCCTCATCGTCGAAGTATCCGGCGTCGCCCGAGTGCAGCCACCCGTCCACGAGCGTCTCGCGCGTCGCCTCCGGGTTCTCGAAGTACCCCTGGAAGACGGCCGGACCGCGGGTCAGGATCTCCCCATCCCCCGTCACCCTGACTTCCATCCCGGGGAGCGGCTCCCCGACCGTCTGGTAGCGGATGTCCCCGTCCCGGTGCAGCACCGAGATCCCGGCGACCTCCGTCTGCCCGTAGATCTGCTTCAGGTTCACGCCCAGCGCGTGGAAGAAGCGGAACACGTCGGGGCCGAGCGCGGCCCCGCCGGTGTAGGCGTCGCGCAGGTGCGTCAGGCCGAGCTGGTTCTTGATCGGACGCATGGCGACCGCCTCCGCGATGCGGCGCCGGAGGCGCCCCCGGGCGTCGGGCGTCCGCCCCTCGAACGCGTCGTCGGCCGCCTCGCCGCCGACCTTCATGGCCCAGGCGTGGACGCGGCGCTTGAGCGGCGTCGTGTCCTCCACCATCACCTGCACCTCTGAGACGAGGTTCTCCCAGATGCGGGGCGGCGAGAACATCACGCGCGGCCCGATCTCGCGCAGATCCTG
>VXMQ01000103.1 GCA_009841015.1 Candidatus Palauibacter denitrificans
GACGGCATCAAGCACCTCAGACGCACTCGGCGCCCAGCACTCTCACTCGCTACCAAATTGTCAAAAAAGCGGACCCGCAAGACGCCCCAGGGCGCTCGCAGGGAAGACAGGTAAAATAGGGTCCGTTCGGAGGGGCGTCAAGCTCCGTCGAGAACCCTCGAAGGGTCAGCCCTCAGCCGCCGGCTCCACCTCTTCCGCGAGGACGGCGACGGTGTTGTCGAGGACCTGCAGGAAGCCCCGGGCGACGCGGAAACGACGCGGGCCGTCGTCCGTGCGGATGCGAAGCAGGCCCTCGCCCAACAGGACGATCATGGGGGCGTGGCCGTACAGAATCCCCAGTTCGCCGTCGTGCGCAGGGGCGATGACCGACGTCGCGGTGCCGGAGAAGGCGGCGGCCGACGGCGAGATCACCGTGACGCGCAGTTGCCGCTCGGCGGACAGCGCCGCCGTCATGCGGCCTCCGCCTCAAGCTTCTTCGCCTGCTCGATCGCCTCCTCGATGCCGCCGACCATGTAGAACGCCTGTTCCGGCAGGTGGTCGAACTCGCCCTCGACGACCCGCTCGAACGACTCGATCGTCGTCTCCAGCGGAACGTAGCGACCCGGGATGCCGGTGAACTGCTCGGCCACGTGGAAGGGCTGCGACAGGAACTTCTGGATCCGCCGGGCCCGGTTCACGATGACCTTGTCCTCCTCGGAGAGTTCATCCATCCCGAGGATCGCGATGATGTCCTGCAGGTCCTTGTAGCGCTGCAGCGTGCGCTGCACCGCCGTGGCCACGCGGTAGTGCCGCTCGCCCAGGAACTGCTCGCTGAGGATGCGGCTGCTGGAGTCGAGCGGGTCCACGGCCGGGTAGATGCCGAGTTCGGCGATCTGGCGCGAAAGGACGGTCTGGGAGTCGAGGTGCGTGAAGGCCGCGGCCGGCGCCGGGTCCGTGAGGTCGTCCGCCGGCACGTAAATCGCCTGCACCGAGGTGATCGAGCCCCGCGTGGTCGACGTGATGCGCTCCTGGAGGTTGCCCATCTCCGTGGCGAGCGTCGGCTGGTAGCCCACCGCGCTGGGCATGCGGCCGAGCAGCGCGGACACTTCGGAGCCAGCCTGGCTGAAGCGGAAGATGTTGTCGATGAAGAGGAGGACGTCGAGCCCCTCCACCTCGCGGAAGTACTCCGCGACGGTGAGGCCGGTGAGCCCCACGCGCAGGCGCGCGCCCGGCGGTTCGTTCATCTGCCCGTAGATGAGCGCCGTCGAATCGATGACGCCGGATTCCTTCATCTCGAGCCAGAGGTCGTTCCCCTCCCGGGTGCGCTCGCCCACGCCGCAGAAGACGGAGCGGCCGCCGTGCTCCTGCGCGATGTTGTTGATGAGCTCCATGATGATGACGGTCTTGCCGACGCCGGCCCCGCCGAAGAGTCCGGTCTTGCCGCCCTTCACGTAGGGGGCGATAAGATCCACGACCTTGATCCCGGTGACGAAGATCTCCGTCTTCGGCTCGAGGTTCTGGAGCGTGGGCGACTTGCGGTGGATGGGCCACCGCTCCGTCGCCTCCACCGGACCCAACTCGTCGACGGGCTCGCCCAGGACGTTGAGGATCCGGCCCAGCGACGCCTCGCCGACGGGCGCCGAGATGGGATGCCCCGTGTCCACGACTTCCATCCCGCGGGTCACGCCGTCCGTCGCGTCCATGGCGACGGCGCGCACCTGGTTGCGGCCGATGTGCTGCGCCACCTCACATACGAGATCGTGCACCGTCCCGTCGTCATCCTCCCAGGAGAGGGAGAGCGCGTTGTAGATCTCCGGCAGGTGCTCGGGCTCGAACTCCGCGTCGATCGTCGGTCCGATGACCTGCACGACCTTGCCGGTGCCTCGTTCGGTCGATCCTTCAGACATATGTCAGCCTCATGGCTTATCGGTTCCCGGGGGCGCCGCCGCCCCGTACGCTGTTCGTCCGCTATCCGTCCAACGCGTCCGCGCCGCCGATGATCTCCGCGATCTGGTTCGTGATCTCGGCCTGGCGGGCGCGGTTGTACGTCCGCCGCAGGTTGTCGAGGAAATCGTTGGCGTTGTCCGTCGCCGACTTCATCGCTGTCCGGCGGGCCGCCTGCTCCGCCGCCGCCGTCTCAAGGAGCGCGCTGTACGTCGAGTTCGTCACGTAGAGCGGCAGGAGATGGTCGAGGATGCCTTCCTCCGACGGGTCCAGTATATAGAAGGGCTGCGGACCCTTGCGTGCCTCGCCTACGCCGACCGGGAGCACCTGCCGGACCGCAGGGGGCGTGCTCACCATGTTCCGGAACTCCGCGAACACGAGCCGCACCGCGTCGAGTTCGCCCGCCACGAAGCGGGCGGCGAGATCCCCGATCAGACTCCGCGCATCGTCCACCGCCGGAGGATCCCCCAGGTCGTTGCGAGTGAGCGCCATCCCGACGCCCCGAAAGCGGAAATAGGAGATCCCCTTGTTGCCGTAGACGTGGAACTCCACCTCGGCTCCCACCGCCTCCAGCTCGCGGAGCTGCGCCTGCGCGGTTCGGATGAGATTCGCGTTGAAGGCGCCGCACAGACCGCGATTGCTGGTCACGAGCACGAGCGCGGCCCGCTCGATGCGCGCGGGCTGGCGCAGCAGGGGCTGCGACTCCGCCAGGTCGGGCGTGGCGAGCCGGGCGATCATGTCCATCAGTTCGGCCGAGTAGGGACGTGCGCGGATCACCCGCCCCTGCGCCTGCGCGAGCTTGGCGGTCGCGACCATCTCCATGGTGCGCGTGATCTTCTTCGTGCTGTCGACGGATTTCATCCGCCGATAGATGTCCCTCGACTTGCTCATGCCGCGGCTTCCGCGGCGTCCTCTCGGGAAGCACCGTCGCGGACGAAGGTGTCCGAATAGGACTCGATCGCCTGGCGGAGCGCCGCCTCCGTCTCGTCGGACATCACCCTTTCATCACGGATCGCATCGCCGACTTCCGGATGATTCGTGCTCATGTACTCGAGGAAGCCGACTTCCCAGCCCCGAATCCGCGACACGTCCATGTCGTCGAGGAACCCCTGCGTGGCCGCGAAGATCACCATGACCTGCTCCTCGACCGGCATCGGCTCGTATTGCCCCTGTTTCAGGATCTCGACGGTGCGCCGGCCCCGGTCCAGCTGCCGCTGCGTCGCGGCGTCCAGTTCCGTGCCGAACTGGGCGAAGGCCTCGATTTCCCGGAACTGCGCGAGGTCGAGCCGCAGACGTCCGGCGACCTTCTTCATCGCCTTGATCTGTGCGTTGCCGCCCACGCGCGAGACCGAGATCCCCACGTTCACGGCGGGCCGCACACCCGAGTAGAAGAGGTCGGTTTCGAGGAAGATCTGGCCATCGGTGATCGAGATCACGTTCGTCGGGATGTACGCCGAAACGTCGCCGGCCGCCGTCTGGATGATCGGGAGCGCGGTCAGCGAACCGCCGGGCTTCTTGATGTCCGGGTGGCCGGCGATCGCTTCCGGATCGTTGCTGATCTTGGCCGCCCGCTCGAGCAGGCGGCTGTGCAGGTAGAAGACGTCGCCCGGGTATGCTTCGCGCCCCGGCGGACGCCGGAGGATGAGCGACGCCTCGCGGTAGGCATCCGCCTGTTTCGTGAGGTCGTCGTAGATGACGAGGACGGCCTTCCCTTCCTCGTACATGAAGTACTCGCCGATCGCGCACGCCGCGTAGGGGGCCATGAACTGCATCGGCGCGGGCTCCGACGCGTTCGCGGCCACCACGACCGTGTAGTCGAGCGCGCCCTCCTCTCGGAGCCGTTCGACGATGCCGGCGACCGTCGAGCCCTTCTGCCCGATGGCGCAGTAGACGCAGACGACGTCCTCGCCCTTCTGGTTGATGATCGCGTCGATCGCCACAGCCGTCTTGCCCGTGCCCCGGTCCCCGATGATCAGCTCCCGCTGGCCGCGGCCGATCGGAATCATCGAGTCGATCGCCTTGAGGCCCGTCTGGAGCGGCTCGTTCACCGGCTGGCGGTACACGATGCCGGGCGCCTTCCGGTCGACCTTCATGTAGGTCACCGTCTCGATCGGCCCGCGTCCATCGCGCGGCTCCCCCAGCGTGTCCACGACGCGGCCGAGAATCTCCGGGCCGACGGGCACGGAGAGGACGCGGCCGGTGCGGCGCACCGGATCTCCCTCCTTGAGGGCCAGGTAATCGCCGAGGATCACGGCGCCGATGTTGTCTTCCTCGAGGTTCGAGGCGAGACCGATCACGGAGACCCCGGTGTCGCGGGACGTGATCTCGAGCATCTCGTTGGCGACGCACGTCGAGAGACCCCAGATGCGGGCCACGCCGTCCTTCACCTCGAGGACCTCGCCCACCTCCTCGACCCGGAGTTCCTCCTCGTAGCGGTCGATCTGCTCGAGCAGGGCCTTCTTGATCTCGCTCGCTCGAAGGGAGCTGTCGAAACCTGTCATCGTGTTCTCTTCTCTGTTTTCTCGTTACCGGCGTTTTCGTTACCGGCGGCTCAGTATAGTTCGCGCCGCATCTGTTCGAGCTGCCGCCGCAGCGAGGCATCCAGCAACTCGTCGCCGACGCGGATGATCACGCCGCCCAGAATCTTCGGGTCCTCGTGGAACTCGGGGACGACCTCCCGTTCGAAGCGCCGCTCCAGCGCCGAAACCACTTCGTTCCGGACGCGGTCATCCGCCTCGAAAGGCAGCGTCACGGTGGCGCGGACGCGTCCCGCCCTCTCGTCGAGAAGATCGCGGTAGGCGCGGGCGATCCCCGGGAGGGCCCGCTGCCGGTGGCGATCCAGGATGACGAACAGAAAGCGGACGAACGGCTCCGGCGCGCTTCCGGAAAGCGCCGCCTGGATCGCCTCCTTCTTCTCGAACAGCGACACCGCGGGCACTTCCACGAAACGCTGGAAGTCCGGGACGTTCGCGTACAGGTCGCCGATCTCCTCGATCAGCCGCCCGTACTCGGCCTCGCTCCCGTCCCGCGCCGCGAGTTCGAACAGAGTCGCCGCGTAGTTGCGGGCCACCGCCGATGCACTCATCGCTCCGTCACCGTCCGGCTAGACGTCCGACACGAACTCGTGGACGAGACGCCGGTTCTCCTCGGCATCCAGCCGCGTCCGGATCAGCCGCTCGGAGGCCGCCAGCGCGAGATCCACGGCATCCCGGCGGATCTCCTCGCGCAGCAGGTCCCGCTCGTGACCGATCTCGCGGCGCGCGTCATCGAGCATCTGCGCCTGCTGCGCCCGCGCCTCCTCCAGCATCTCCTTGCGGAGGCCGTCGGCGTGCTGGCGGGCGTTCTCGAGCATCTCGCGAGCTTCGCCGCGGGCCGCTTCGAGCTGGGCCTCCTGCTGCGAGAGCAGCCCTTTCGCCTCATCGCGCGCGGAGAGGGCATCGTCGATCGCGCCCTGGATCTTCGCGTGCCTCTGCTCGAGTCCGCCCGCGATGAGCGGGAAGACCCATTTCGCCAGGACGAGGAGCGTGACCACGAACAGAATCCAGGTCCACACCACGAGCCCCAGATTGAGCGAGAAGATCCCCGTCTCCGCCTGGGCGGCCAGCTTCGCCGGCGCCGCGAAAGCCCAGAGCGCGCCGAGACCGGCGAGACGCATCAGAGGCCGCCGCGGATGAAGCCGGCGATCACGAGTCCGAACAGCGCCACACCCTCGATGAACACGGCGAGCACGATCGCGCCGGTCTGGATGGTCTGCGCCTCCTCGGGCTGGCGAGCCATCGCTTCCGTCATGCGCCCGCCGATGAGACCGATTCCGATACCGGCTCCGAGCACGGAGAGCCCGCCCCCGACGATGGCGAGACCGATCGCGAGGCCGTCTCCCGTCGACATGCCCTGCAGCAGCGTCAACATGTTCAGCATCGTATGCTCCAGTTTCCTTTCTCTGTCGGGGGTTCGAACGACACCCCCCGTTCCGTCCGCGCCTCCCCGGCGCGGAAGTTGCCCGCGGACCCCTCCGGGTCAGTGCGCGTGGCGAATCAACCCGATGAACACCGAGACCAGCATCGCGAAGATGTACGCCTGAAGGAGCGCGATGAAGATCTCCAGCATCATCACGAACAGCGCGAGGCCCATGGACCCCAGAATCGTCACGGCGCCGACCGTCGTCCCGAACAATCCCTGACCGACCATCGAGCCGTAGGTGAGGATGAGACCCATGAAGGCGAGGATGACGAAGTGTCCCGCCGTCATGTTGGCGAAGAGCCGGATCGCGAGCGCCATGATCTTCGAGAACTTCGCGATCAGTTCGACCGGGGCCATGATGAGCACCGTGACCGGCTTCAGCGGCCCGGGAAGCCCGGGCGGGAGGAAGAACACGGTCTTCGCGTAGCCCAGCGGGCCGAGGGCGATGAACCCCGCGGTCTCGATCACGACGAGCGCGATGATCGCGAGCGCGGCCGTGACCATGATGTTCCCCGTCGCCGTCGCGCCGAAGGGGATCAGGCCGAGCAGGTTCGCGTAGAGGATGAAGAAGAAGAAGGTGATGACGAGGGGGACGAACCTCTCTCCCCCACGGCCGATGTTGGCCATCACGATGTCATCTCTCAGGTACAGATAGAAGGCTTCGATCCCGTTGAGGATCCCTCTCGGCGCCTTCTCGCCCTTCTCCAGCCGCTCGGTCGAGCGCGCGGCGATGAACATCGTCACGATCGTGAGGATAGCCGCGAACATCAGGAACAGCACGTGCTTCGTGATCGACAGGTCGATCTCGAGGCCGCCGACATTGAAGGCCGGCAACTGCGGGAGATCGATCTCGCCGAAGGGTCCGAACTCCCAGATGTTCGAGTCCACGACGTGGTGCATCATGACTTCGGTGCCCCACTCCTCGGCGTGCCCGTCCGCCGCGTGGGCGTCGCCGTGGTGTTCCTGGGCAGCCGCGGCCGCGGGGGCGGCGTGCTCCTGCACCCGCTCCGTCAGACTCCGAAGGGAGGCCATCGATCTATCGAGCACCCGGTTCATCCGGCCGTGCGTTCCGTGTCGAGTTGGTCTTCTTGGTGTTCGCGCGCGTGAGCGCGAGCCACAGCCACAAGGCTTCCGTCCACAACAGCACCAGCATGGCGAGTCCGTATGCGATGGGCAGGTCGGGCGTCGCCGATCCCGTCCATGCGAGTCCGCCCGTCACGACCAGCCCTCCCATGCGCAGACCGATCCCGGCCAGCCACGGCCGGATCGCCCGCCGTCCCGCCAGCAGCGCCCGGCTGAGCGGCCAGACCGCGACCACCTGAATCAGCCAGGCCGCGGCGATCCCCCATGTCCGCTCGCCATCGCCCAGCCACCCCGCCGCCACCGCCGCCAGCCCCAAAGTGGCCAGCGCATACGTCGGGGTACGCCGCGTCCAGCCGATGGGAACGCCTTTCACTTCCCGCTCACTTCCCGCGGTCCGTCTCCCGGTCGGTCTCATCGGCCGCGGAGCTTTCGCGCCGTGCCGCCAGCCGGCCGTACATGCTGTAGCACCCCCCCGCGAACCCCACGAACACGCCGAGGAGGACGAAGAGCGGTGCTGTCCCGAGACGGTCGTCGAGCCAGTTGCCGCCGACCGCGAGGAGCGTGATCGCAAGACCCATCGCGATGCCGAGACTCGCGAGTTCGGTGCCCGCCGCCTTTGCCTGCAGGCGGCCGGCGTGCCCCTCGGGTTTCTCGAGTTCAGGCCGCTTCGTCGAACCGGGATGCGGATTCGGCATGGGGAGACACCTCCATCCGGGAGCCCCGCGCCGACCGCTTGTGAAAAATTTCCCAAGCCCAATCTGTTCGCTTGTGAAAAATTTCGCAATGCCGGTTTCGCTTGACGCTGGGCGCTGAAGGCCTAGGTTGCTGCCACCATATTGAAGGCCTCTTGTCAACTCCGAAATGGCCTCGCCGATGCCCGGGTCTCGCATTCCCGCGGCCCCCCTCACCCCTGGAGCCGATTGAGTCTTGGAAGCCGGTCGAAAGGTCGAAACGGATGACGTTCGGCTGCTCGAGGAGCTGGGTCACGCCCGGCGCCTGATCGAGGAGGAGGTCGGGAAGCGGATCATCGGGCAGCGGGAGATCGTCGAGAAGCTGCTCATCACGCTGCTCGCCGATGGACACGCGCTGCTCGTCGGCGTCCCCGGTCTGGCCAAGACGCTGCTCGTCTCGACGCTCGCCGAAACCCTGCACCTGGAATTCAGCCGGATCCAGTTCACCCCGGACCTGATGCCCTCGGACATCACCGGGACGGAGGTTCTCCAGGACGACCAGCGCACGGGGGAGCGCCGTTTCGCCTTCGTTCGGGGGCCGATCTTCGCGGATGTCATCCTGGCGGACGAGATCAACCGGACGCCCCCCAAGACGCAGGCCGCCCTTCTGCAGGCGATGCAGGAGGGAGAGGTCACCGTCGGCAGCGAGACATTCCCGCTCGGCCGCCCGTTCTTCGTCCTCGCGACGCAGAACCCGATCGAGCAGGAAGGGACGTATCCGCTTCCCGAAGCACAGCTCGACCGCTTCATGTTCGAGCTTCGGATCGGGTATCCGACGGCGGAGGAAGAGTCGGTCATCGCGGACATGGCGGCGAGCGGGCCGCCCGCCCAGGTGAACCCGGTCGTGACCGCGGGCCAGCTGATCGAATACCAGGCGCTCGTGCAGCGGGTGCCGGCTTCGGAGTCGGTGGTCGGCTACGCGGTGCGACTGGCGCGGGCCACCCGGCCGCGCGAGGCCTCCTCGCCGGAATTCGTGCGCCGCATGGTGAGCTGGGGCGCCGGACCGCGGGCCTCGCAGCACACGGTGCTCGCGGCGAAGGCGCGAGCAGCGCTCGATGGCCGTCCGGCCCCCAATCTCGACGATGTACGGGCGGTTGCGCCCGCCGTGCTCCGGCACCGGGTGGTTCCGGGTTTCGAGGCGGAGGCCGAAGGCAAGACCGCGGACGACATCGTGGCGGAGTTGATCGAACACAGCCGCGGCTGGTAGACGTTGGACGAAACCGACAGTACGCAGCTCCTGCCGAGAGTTCCGGCGGGGCCTGAGGCTCCGGCCGGAGTCCCCCGTCCATGACGGGCACCTTTGCGCTGCTCGCCCTCCTGCTCATCTCCTCCGGGTTCTTCTCCGGCGCCGAGACCGCGCTCTTTTCCGTCGGAGAACCCCGCGTCCGGGCTCTGGTGCGCGACAGACGTCCGGGAGGGCGCGCACTCGCGAAGCTGAAGCGGAACCCCGAGCGGCTCCTCATCATCATCCTGATCGGGAACACCGCCGCCAACATCGGGGCCGCGGCCACCGCCACCCATACGGCCACCGAACTGTTCGGCTCGGCCGGGGTGGGGCTCGCGGCGGGCGTCATGACCCTCCTCGTCCTCTTCTTCGGAGAGGTGACGCCGAAGAGCTTCGCGGCGCGCCACGCGGAGGGGCTGTCGCTGCTCGCCGCCCCGATCCTCGCGGGCCTGGGGCGCCTGCTCCTGCCGGTCGTCCTCCCGCTCGAATGGCTCGTGCGGCGGGTGCTGCCCGACGCCGGCGGCGGGGCGCACGTGAGCGAGGGGGAGATCCGCGCCATGGTGCGTCTCGGGCACCAGGCGGGCGACATCGAAGCGCACGAGCGCCGGTTCATCGACCGCGTGTTCACGCTGGACCGGCTGCGCGCGCGGGAGATCATGACGCCCCGGGTGGAGGTCCTCGCCTGGGAGGACTCGCGCAGCCTCGGAGACATCGCGGACGAACTCGCCGACGTGCGCTTCAGCCGAATCCCGGTGTACGGCGGATCGCTCGATGACGTGACCGGGGTGCTGTACCGCACCGAGGCGTACCGGGCGCTGCTCGGCGGCCGGCGGGACCTTCCCCTCTCGAGCGTCGCCCGCGAGCCCTACTTCGTGCCGGATACGATCACGCTCATCGAACTGCTCGAGCAGTTTCGGGCGCGCCGGGTGCACATGGGGCTCGTGGTGGATGAGCACGGCGGGCTCGACGGACTCGTGACGCTCGAGGACATCCTCGAGGAACTCGTCGGCGACATCGTGGATGAAACGGATCTTCCGACCGAACCCATCATCCGGCTGCGACGGGACGAGATCGCCGTGGACGGTGGCGCCGAACTGCGGGAGATCAACGACTTCTTCGGGACCTCGTTCCCGGTGGACGAGTACCGGTCGCTGAACGGCTTCCTGCTGGGTGAGCTGGGCCGGGTGCCCGGGACGGGAGAGGTGGTCGAGCACGGCGATGTGCGAATCAAGGTCGTGGCGAGCACCGACACGCAGGTGACGCGCGCCCGAATCCGCCGGGGCTAGGCGAGCGCCCGCCACTCTCGGCGCCGACGCACGGCTTTACCACGGGCTGCTAGCCCGGATTTCTCACACGCTGCCCGGAGCGCCGTCGTAGGCGCGGTTCGGG
>VXMQ01000153.1 GCA_009841015.1 Candidatus Palauibacter denitrificans
TCGCCACGACCTGGAAGTCGGGGTTCTCGTAGTTGATCCAGAGGTCGTGCACGTCGCCGTGCGGCACGCCGTACCCCTGCCACGTCGCGCCGCCGTCGACGGACTTGTTGTAGCCGACGTTGAGAGCGTACACCGTGTTCTCGTCCACCGGGTCGGCGTAGATGTGCGTGTAGTACCAGGCGCGCTGCTGGAGCCCGCGGTCGTCGTTCACCCGCCGCCAGTTGTCGCCGCCGTCTTCGGAGCGGTAGACGCCGCCCCGGTCGTTGGGCGCCTCCATGAGCACCCACACCCGGTCGGGGTTGGCCCGGGAAACAGTGACCGCCGACTTGCCGACAAGTCCGGTGGGGAGTCCGCCCTCGAGCCGGTTCCACGTGTCCCCGCCGTCGGTCGACCGGAACACGCCGGACTCCTCCGAACCGGAGATCGCGGTCCACGGCTTGCGCTCGCCCCGCCACGCCGTGGCGAAGATGATGCGCGGATTCGCCGGGTTGATCGCGAGGTCCACCGCGCCGGTGGAGTCGGAGATCGCGAGCACGTGGTCCCACGTCCCGCCGCCGTCCGTCGTCCGGAAGACGCCGCGCTCCGGGTTGGGCCCGAACGGGTCGCCGAGCGCGGCCACGAAGGCGACGTCCGCGTCGTCCGGGTGGACCTCGATGCGGCCGATCTGCCCGGCGTTCGGGAGGCCGATGTGGGTCCACGAGTCGCCGCCGTTCGTGCTGCGGTAGACGCCGATCCCCTTCGACACGTTTCCGCGGATGGGGGCCGAGCCGGTGCCCACGTAGATGACGTTCGCGTCGCTGTCCGCCACGTCGATCGCCCCGATCGCCCCCGTCTCGATGTAGCCGTCGGAGATGTTGCGCCAGTTGAGCCCGGCGTCGTCCGTGCGCCACACGCCGCCTCCGGTCGCACCCATGAAGTAGGTCAGCGGCTGCTCGGTGATCCCCGCCACGGTCGTGCTCCGGCCGCCACGGGGCGGCCCGATGGACCGGAAGCTGAGGCCCGCGACGTCGGCGGAGTCGAACACCACCGCCTCCTGGGCGGCGAGCGCCGAGGGCACAACGGCGAGGTCCGCCGCAATGAAGACGGCTGCGGCGAGGGTGAGCGTGGTCGGCGTGACGATGGCCAGCTTGCGCATGGGGCTCTCGCTCCTGTTACGACGGCACATTTGATTCGCTGCGGTTTCGGCGGATCTCCCGGACGCCATGCCCGGTCGGCCCGCGGCCCGCCAACCTAGACAGACAAAGCCCGCCGCGACAATCACGGCGGGCACCCGGGAGTCGCCGAAGATCGACGCGGCGCTGAATGGCGGCGGCGGCGCGTGCGCAGCGTGAGGCAAGCTCCCGGTTTCTTGACGCGGTGACGTCGTGGTGACATGGTGCGGAATCATGAGAACCACACTGAACCTCGACGCCGATGTCCACCGCGCCGTGAAGAGCCTCGCGCGGGAGCGTGGAGAGAGCCTGGGAACCGTCGCATCGGCGTTGATCCGCCGAGCGTTGCGACCGCGCCGAACGGTGACTTCGGGTGGGCCGGTGTCGCGGATTAGCGGCTTTCCGGTGGTCGATGTGCCCGAAAACGCTCCTCCGATCACACCCGAGATGGTGGCGGCGGCGTTGGAGGATACCTGATCCGCCTCCTGGACGTGAACGTTCTCGTCGCGCTCGCGTGGCCCAACCACATCCACCACCGTCGGGCCGACGCCTGGTTTCGATCGATACGACAAACGGGCTGGGCCACGTGTCCGGTCACGGAATCGGGCTTCGTGCGGATATCGAGCAACGCAAAGGCGCTCGACGACGCCCTGATGCCTCAGGAGGCACGCGTCCTGCTTCGCCGAGTACGAGACATGCCCGGGCACGTGTTCTGGAGCGATGACGTTTCGCCTGCCGCGCCGCGCGAATCAGCTTCCGCGGAATCGGCCTTCGCGAAGGTGGTTGGCTATCGCCAGTTCACCGATGCGCATCTCTTGACGCTCGCCATGGATCGAGGCGGGCGCCTCGCGACGTTCGATGAAGGGGTCGCGCAACTGACCCCGCCCGGCGCCTCGGACGCGGTCGAGGTGATTCCTTAGCCCGTCAGAGTTGCTTCACTTCTTCCGTGATGCGGGCGAGGGCGTCGGAGGCGTCTCCGAAGAACATGCGGTTGTTCCGCAGGTAGAAGAGCGGGTTGTCGATGCCGGCGTAGCCCACGGAGAGCGAGCGCTTGATGACGATGCACGTCTTCGCGCGGTCCGTCTCGATGATCGGCATGCCCCCGATCGGGCTCTGGGGGTCGTCGCGCGCCAGCGGGTTCACGACGTCGTTCGCCCCCACGACCACGGCGACGTCGATGTTCTCCATGTCCGGGTTCACGTCCTCGGGCTCGCAGAGCTGCTCGTAGGGCACGTTCGCCTCGGCGAGGAGGACGTTCATGTGGCCGGGCATCCGGCCCGCCACCGGATGCACGCAGTAGCGCACCGAGACGCCGCGCTCGGTCAGCAGGTCGGCCAGTTCGCGCACCCGGTGCTGCGCCTGCGCCACCGCGAGCCCGTAGCCGGGGACGAAGATGACCTGCGAGGCGTAGCCCAGGACCATGGCGGAGTCCTCGGCCTCGATCGGCGTCGCCACCCGGTCGCCGTCCGCCGCGCGCCCCGCCGTCGCCGCCCCCGTGCCGAAGGCGCTGAACAGGACGTTCGCCAGCGAGCGGTTCATCGCGCGGCACATGATGCCCGTGAGGATGAGTCCCGAGGCGCCGACCAGCGCGCCCGAGATGATGAGCGCGTTGTTCTCCAGCACGAACCCGGCCGACGCCGCCGCGAGCCCGGAATAGGAGTTGAGCAGCGCCACCACGACCGGCATGTCCGCGCCCCCGATGGGGATCACGAACAGGACGCCGAGGATGAGCGCGGCCGCGATGAGGCACCAGTAGAAGACGAGGTTCGACTCGAAGCCGACCAGGTAGACCGCCAGGACCACCGCGAAGCCCAGGAGGAGGCCGGCGGAGAACTTCACGAGCGGGTTCGAGATCGCGTTGCCGGTCACGAACCCCTGCAGCTTCCCGAACGCGATCATGCTGCCGGAGAAGGTGACGGCGCCGATCAGCGTCCCCGCCATGATCGACACGCCGGAGTCGATGGCGAGCGTCTCCGACCCGCCCACGCGCAGGTACTCCCCGACCGCGACGAGACCGGACGCGGCCCCGCCGAACCCGTTGAACACCGCCACCATCTCCGGCATGGCGGTCATCTTCACGGTCCGGGCCATGATGCCGCCGATCAGCCCCCCGATCGCGACGCCGGCGATGATCCAGGTGTATTCCAGACCGCTCTCGAGCAGCGTCGCGATCACCGCGAGCAGCATGCCGATGGCGGCGAGCCGGTTGCCGCCCGCCGCCGTGTCCGGATGGCTGAGCCGCTTGATCCCGAGGATGAAGAGAACGGCGGACGCCAGGTAGGCGAGCGGGATGATCGCGGAGAATCCTGACATTTCCATCGCTCAGCTCGCGTCCTTGCTCTTGAACATCTGGAGCATGCGGTCGGTGACGAGAAAGCCGCCGACGACGTTGATCGTGGCGAGGATCAGCGCCGCCAGCCCGATCCAACGCATGAGGTGCGCGTCTCCGGCGCGTCCGATCACAAGCAGCGCGCCCACGATCGAGATCCCCGAGATCGCGTTCGATCCCGACATGAGCGGCGTGTGCAGCGTGGGCGGCACTTTCGTGATGAGTTCGAAGCCCACGAACATCGCGAGCACGAACACATACAGTCCGATCAGGAGCGTTCCTTCCATCGGCCAGGCCTCGTCGTTGGGTTGCGCCCGGGAGCGACGGCTCCGGGCTCCGTCATCATGCGTGCGTTACGCGCCGAACCGGACCTCGCCCGCGTGCGTGACGCAGCAGGGCCCGATCACATCGTCCTCCAGGTCCACCGACACGCCCTCCTCCCCGATCATCGGCTTCACGAGCGCGGAGAGGTTGCGTCCGAGCAACTGGCTGGCGTGGTAAGGGAGCGAACCGGGCACGTTGAGCGGGGCGTGGATCGTCACGCCGCGTTCCACCACCGTCTCGCCCGGCGTCGACAGGGCGCAGTTGCCCCCGGCCTCGCCGGCCAGATCGACGATCACCGAGCCCTCCCTCATCCGGTCCACCGTCTCCTCGGTGATCAGTACCGGGGCGGGCCGGCCGGGGACGAGCGCCGTCGTGATGACGACGTCCGCGCGCGCCACGTGCTGCGCGAGCAACTCCCGCTGGCGCGCCTGCTCCGCCTCCTCGAGTTCCTTCGCGTAACCGCCCTCCGCCTCGGCGTCCTCCGCCGCGCGCTCGGCGCCCTCCTGGAGGTCCACGAACTTCGCCCCGAGGCTCTCCACCTCCTCGCGCACGGCGGCGCGGATGTCGTAGCCCCAGGTGTCCGCCCCGAGCCGGCGCGCCGTCGCGATCGCCTGCAGCCCGGCGACCCCCGCCCCGAGCACGAGCACGCGCGCCGGCGAGAGCGTCCCCGCCGCGGTCATGAGGAGAGGGAAGATCCGTCCGAGCGAGTTCGCGCCGAGGAGGACGGCCTTGTAGCCCGCCAGGTTGCTCTGCGAGGAGAGGGCGTCCATCGACTGCGCGCGCGTGATTCGCGGCACCAGTTCCAGCGCCAGCGCCGTGACCCCGCCCCGGGCGAGGCGCTCGATCAGCGCCCCGTTCTCGTGCGGCCGCAGGAGGCAGGCGAGGACCGCACCTTCCCGGAGTCCGTCCGCCTCGGCCCCGGAGGGCGGAGCGACCTTGAACACGATGTCGGCTTCGTCCAGGAGCCGGGCGGCGTCGGCGACGATCTCCACGCCCGCTTCCTCGTAGTCCGCGTCCGTGAAGCCGGCCGCCGTTCCCGCCCCCGCTTCCACCGCGACGGAGATGTGGTCGGAGATGAGACGCCGGACGCCATCCGGCGTGAGGGCGACGCGCGCTTCTCCCGCGGCCGTCTCGCGCGGGATGCCGATTCGAACGGTCAACAGCCGCTCCGATCTCATGTAGGGTGAAGATCCCAATGCCGCTTCTGATCGGGCCGCGAATCTCTAGAGTCCGACCGGCACGCGCAACACGCAGTCCCGAGCAGGCGGAGGCCTTCAGCGTGCCGCTCTCACCTCGGCCATCCGAACCACCCGGTGGGACAACACCGAGCACGGGCGTGCCGAGGCCTGGACAGGATCACCTCGGGCGTGCTCCCGGCGCCAATCGAGCACAGACGGAAGGAATCCAGCGAGCGGAGTGCATTCAGCGAACGGGGGGTGACTCTACTCCGAGAACTCCTCTTTACTCGTCGATCCGGTGACCGCGGCGTCTCGATTCATCTTGTCCTTCGGCGGCTCTTGCGGCCACGAAACCCAGCTTGATGGCTAAGGAACCAAAGACGAGACTCACGCCGACTATGGCGAGTTGCTCCCAGCCGCCGCCGACGATGACCAACGCCACCCCCACCGTCACGCCAGCTGCGCACAGAACTTCCAGTACGCGGAACCATCGGGGAAAACCCTTCACCCTGGAACCTCTCGGGTCGGGAAGCTCACGTCCGAACGCCACGAAAAGAAGTTACTGACGCGACTCCCAAAGCTCAACGTGGAGCGGTCGCCTTCTCACAGTCACGACCCGCTGAAGTGACCCAAAAAGTTGAACATCGGACCTCCGGGAACGCCTGCCACCCTCCCCCTCGGGTCTGCGGGCCGACATGTCCATTGAGGAGATCCCGGGGGACGGCGCGGCGGTGCTCCGGCCCCGGCGGCGGGGGCCGCGAGGCCGTCCCGGACGCTCCCCGCCCGGCCCCCGTGAAGATCGAGGTCCGCCAAGAACAGGCTCACAACCGACGCGTTGCGCCCCGGACGTGCCGTCCGGGAGGCGGGAACGATCCGGGTCCGCCTCCGAACAGCGAGGGGGCTTTGTTCAAGGAAGCACGGGAATCGTCTCCAACATGCGAGCCGCCTGCGATGCCATCCTCATTATGAGCATCAAGTTTACGATCCCCAGCACCGAAAAAAGAATGGTGCCGCTCGCCACGGCCCAAACAGCGACAGTGAGCGCCCTGATTGCCCTTTCGCTTGCTGCGGCGGTTACGCCGACCGCTGCCACGTCAGCCACACTCGGCGACCATCACCAACAACGATCCCACCGAAGCGCCACACCTCAAGAAAATCCTGATGGCGAGCGCCGCGGTAAGGCCCCCAGCTGCTGCTGTTCCTACAGCCAATAGGCACCACATGCCGGTCGTGAATCCCAGTATCCCGAGACCAGCACACAACATCTCGTCCTGGTCCAATGCCTGGACTGTACTCAAGCTGGGACCGCAATCGGTGGGGACCGAGGCCGGAGCGGAGATTGAGGCCGGAGCCGGGACCGAAGCCATAGCATCCACCGTCGACGGCCCGCCAAGAATCGCCGCGACAACGATGGCCACGCTTGCAACTCTGGTCCCGTTCTTCGTGGCTTCCGACGCCACGAAACCCAGCTTGATGGCCACGGCGCCGCAGACGAGACCCACGCCGACTACGGCGAGGTGCTTCCAACCACCTCCGACGATGATCAACACTGCTCCGACGATCGCCCCAACCGCGCACAGAACGTCCAGCACACGGAACCATCGAGGAAAGTTCTTCATCGAGATGCCTCCCGGGTCTTAAGAGGGGACTCACGCCCGGGACTCACGCCCGAAGGTGCGCCGCACCACGTCACTTGTCAACCCTCAGTCTTGTCCAACGGGACATGAGCCTGAGCGGAGAGGTCCGGTCAAAAGGGTGTAAACGTCATCGGATGGCGACCCTCCGCCGATCCTCCGGGACGGGACCCGTCCACCGGCTTAAGCCGCTTCGCCGCGGTCGTGCGCGGCCGGACCGAGGCGAACAGGCTCTCCACCACATGGGTCGTCCGCAGGTCCGCCAGTGCCCGGCGAGACCGGCACCGTCCCGCCGCGACTCCGCCGATTGCGCCGGTGCGGCGTGGGGCACCTATTCATGCTGCCGGCGCGGACGCGAAAGATCCGCCTGCGGGTGCCGTGCCGACATCGTATTCCTCAAGGGAGGGAACATGTTTCATCGTTCATACACCACCCTGGCCTTGCCGGCCGTCGTGCTGTCGATCGTCGCCGCGCAGGACGCGGCCGCCCAGGACGCGGTCGGGCTCGCCGTTGCGCCCATCCCTTCCGAGACGGAGCAGGCGTCCGCGAAGGTCATCCAGAAGCAGGGGGACGCGTGGGTGACGCTGCGCGAGGGCGCGGGGCCGTTCATCTGCATCGCGGATGACCCGGCCGCCGACGGGTTCCACTCCGCCTGTTACCACACGTCGCTCGAGCCCTACATGGCGCGCGGCCGCGAACTCACCTCGCAGGGGACCGTCGGCCGGCCCAACGTCGAGCAGCGGATGGCCGAGATCGAGGCGGGCACGCTGGAGATGCCGAGTTACGCCTTCCTGCACGCGATCTACGCGGCCGAGGGCTGGTCCGGAGACATGGACGCGGTGCAGCGGCACCAGTCGGTCATCTACACGCCCTTCGCGACGGCCGAAGACCTGGGTCTCCCCACGAGGGCGACGAGGGGCGCGTGGCTGATGGGCGCGGGCACGGCGAACGCCCACGTCATGATCACGCCCTAGCGACAGTACACCGGACGATCCCGGAGCGTCGGACGAACCGTGGCTGAGATCACGCGACACCAGTTGAGCGCGCTCCTCCTCAGCGCCCTCCGGGACAGGGGACTGGGCGCGCGGGACCTGTTCGAGGGCCGCCAGGAACCGCTCTCCTGGTTCTTTCGCGTCATCGCCTACGACCAGTCCGAACTCGACATCCTCGAGTCCGGCGCGCTGGACGCCCTCCACGCGCCCTCGGCGATGGTCGAACTCGTCATCGACGAGATGGCGCTCGGGCTCGCCAACATCGGCACCGAGGGGCTCGGCACCTACCTGGCCACGCCCGCGTCGGACGTCCCGGGCCACGACGCGCGGGATGCGCTGGAACTCGATGGCGAGGTGATGCTCGGATACGTCCATATCGACGTCGCACCTCCTGCCCTCTGGCTCGACGAGCGGGAGTCGAACCCCTCGCGCAACGACGCGCTCGCGACCCGGCTCTCCAAGGTGGCGCAGGAGGTCGGGGCGGTCTCGGACACGGTCGAAGTGCACATCGAAGGCGCCCTCGACCCGGACGGCGGCTGGACGGATCCGACGGAGAACGTCCGCCCGGCCGGCGTGGCGGTCCACTTCACCTTCGACATCCCGCTCGTCGGCACGGGGAAGCGGGAACTGGCAAAGGTCTTCGCGCGGGCGGCGGAAGGGGCCCGCGACGCGGTGGAGGGGATGCGGTCCGTCTTCCGCGGAGACGGCGAATAGCCGCCCGCGGCAAAACCCGCTCCCGCCTCCTCCCCGCCGCAGCCTGCGCCGCCGGCCTCTTCGCCGGCTGCGATGCCTCCGCCCCGCCGGTCTCGATCGACTGGGTCGAGGAGGGTGACGGAACCCGCGCGCGTCTCCTGTCGTTCCGGGGGGAGGCCGAGGGCGGCTTCACCTCGCTGGCGCCGCGGAGCACGGGCATCCAGGCGGTCCCCACCGTCTCGCGGGCGGCCCGGCTCGCGAACCGCACCCTCATCCACGGCGTCGGCGTGGCGCTCGGCGACGTGGACGGGGACGGCTGGGTCGACCTCTACCTCTGCATGCTGGACCGGCCAAACGTCCTCTACCGCAACCTGGGAGGGTGGCGCTTCGAGGACGTGACGGAGCGCTCCGGCGCCGGACTCGGGGACCGGCTGTCTCGGGGCGCCGTCCTCGCCGACGCGGAGGGCGACGGCGACCTGGACCTCTTCGTGGCAGTGCACGGGGGGACGAACGCGCTCCTCCTGAACGACGGGAGCGGAGTCTTCGAGGAGGTCGATGCGGGGTTCGAGGGAGAATGGGGGAGCAGCACGCTCGCGCTCGCGGACACCGACGGGGACGGGGACCTCGACGCGTACTTCGCCAACTACAAGACGGTCCAGGCCGACGACCTCTTCAGCCCCGCGGAGCGGAGTCCGCGCGAGATGGCCGATCGGGTGGGGGACGAGCTGATCGTGAGGCCGCCGTACGACCGCCACTACCGGATGCGGTTGGACGGCGAGCGGGTGCTGCGGTTCGAACTCGCGGATCCGGACGAGTTCTACCTCAACGATGGGTCGGGCCGCTTCGAGCCCGTCGACCCCGGAGGTGGCGCGTTTCGGAGCGAGGACGGCGAGCCGGTCGCCGATGTGCCGAGGGCGTGGGGACTGGTCGCGCGCTTCTTCGACGCGGACGACGACGGGGACGCCGACCTCTTCGTCGCCAACGACCTGGGAAGCCGGGACGAGTTCTGGCTCAACGAGGGCGGCGTCTTCACCGCCGCGTCGGGACTTGCCTTCCGCACCGAGAGCGCCTCCTCGATGGGGGTCGACTTCTCGGACATCGATGGAGACGGGGATACGGACTTCGTGACGACGGAGATGCTCTCGCCCGATCCCGTGCGGAGGCGGGAACAGGTCGCCCTCGGCGCGGCCGGATGGACGCCCCCCGGCGGACACGGAACGCGGGCGTCGGCGGACCGCAACACCCTGCAGCTCAACCGGGGCGACGGGACCTGGGCCGAGACGGCGCGGGCCGCGGGGCTCGACGCATCGGAATGGACGTGGGGCGCGATGTTCCTCGACGTCGAGCTCGACGGTTACGAGGACCTCCTGGTCACGAACGGACACGGCTGGGACCCGCTCGACGGGGACACGCAGGAGGCGCTGCGGACCGGCCGCATCCAGGTGGACTGGCGCGAGGAACTCGGGGTGTTTCCGCCGCTCCGGCTGCGGAACCTCGCGTTCCGCAATCTCGGCGACGGCGCCTTCGTCGATATGACCCGGAGTTGGGGATACGGGACGGAGCCGGACGTGAGCCACGGGATCGCGGCGGCGGACTTCGACCGCGACGGCGACCGGGACGTCGTGATCACGCGGCTGGACGAACCGCCCCTCATCCTGCGGAACGACGCCGGGCGGGCGCGGGTTGCCCTGCGCGTGCTCGGGAGAGGGGGGAACACGCAGGCGATCGGGGCGCGCGTGACGCTGGCCGGGCCGCCGGGCGCGGTCGCGGGAACGGGCTCGGACACGGTCCCTCTCCAAGTGCGGCAGGTGACGTCGGGCGGCATGTATCTCTCCGGCTCGGATCCGGGGCTCGCGTTCGCGATGGGCGACCGCGAGGCGGCCGAAGCGACGATCGTCTGGCCCTCGGGGCGGAGCCGGACGGTCCGGGTGCTCGCGAACCACGCCTACGAGGTGGGGCCGCCCCCGGGCGACGGGGCAGGGG
>VXMQ01000044.1 GCA_009841015.1 Candidatus Palauibacter denitrificans
GGGCGGCGGCACGCCCGGGAGCGTGGGGTCGGGGGCCGAGGAACTCGCGGACCTGTTCGAACTGGAACTGGACCGCCTGCGGAACCAGTACGAGACCGTCCAGCGGGGCCAGCAGCAACAGCAGGACCAGGAGGTCGACGAGGCGCTGCAGAAGCTCGAGGAACTGGCGAGGCGCCAGCAGCAGATGAACGAACGCGCGGCCGCGCAGCAGCGCGGGGCCGCCGGCGGGGGCCAGGGCCAGCAGCAACAGATGATCCAGGAGACGGAGGAGCTGGCCCGGCAGCTGCAGCGCCTGGGTCGCGAAGGCGACCGGGCGGACGTCGAGGAATCCGCGCGCCGGCTGCAGCAGGCGGCGGACGAGATGCGGCGGGCGCAGGCGCAGGGTCGCCGCGGGCAGGGGCAGGCGGAGGCGTCGAACGCCCTCGACCGGCTGCGCGACGCGCGCCGGCTACTGGAAAACCGCCAGGTCGCGGCCGTGGAGCGGGAAGTCGAGGATGCCGCGCGGCGAGCCGAGCGCATCGCGGAGCGTCAGCGGGAACTCCAGCGCGATGTGAACGAGGACCCGACCGGCGGCGACCGGGAGCGTCTGGCCGGACTGCGCGAACGCAAGGCCGAACTCGCCGGCGAGGTGGACCAGCTGGAGGCCGACCTCGACCGCCTGTCGCGCGAGGCGCGTCAGGATCAGCCGGAGGCCGCCCGCCGTCTCGTGGAAGCCGCCGGCGAGATCCGCGAGAGCCGCCTGCGCGACAAACTCAACTTCTCGCGAGGCGTCCTCGGCACGCAGTCCGAGGACTATGTGCGGAACTTCGAGGAACAGATCACCCAGGACGCGGAGAACGTCCGGGCCCGGGTCCAGGCGGCGCGGGACGCGCTGAGCGAGTCGGACCCCCGGCGCCTCGGCCGGCAACTCGACGAGACGCGCGACCTCGTCCGCGGCCTCGAGTCGCTCCAGGAGCGCCTGCAGCAGGGTGAGCAGGGCCAGGGCCAGCAGGGCCAGGGTCAGCAGGAGGGCCAAGGTCAACAGCAGGGCCAGGAAGGGCAGGGCGGTCAGGAGGGCGAGGGTCAGCAAGGCGGCGAGGGCCAGCAGGGTCAGCAGGGTGGCGAGGGCAGTGAGGGCCAGCAGGGCGAGGGTGGCCAGGGCCAGGAAGGCGGCCAGCAGCAGGGCGAGGGCCAGGGCCAGGGAGGTCGTGGCGGTCAGCCGGGCCAGCCCGGCCAAGCCCCCCGCGGCGGCCAGGGGTTCGCGCCCGGCGGGGGCGGCGGCGGCGGCGGACCGTGGCTGTCGCCCGAGGACGTCCGGCAGTTCCAGCGCGAATTCCGCGAGCGGGGGCAGGACGCGCGTCGCCTCCGCGACGAACTGCGCCAGGAGGGCGTCGACGTCGGCGACCTCGACGGCGCGATCGCCGGGCTCGATCGCCTGCGGACCATGGGGGACTTCGACGATCCCGAGGAACTCGCGGCGCTCCAGGCCGATATCCTGCGTGGTCTGAAGGACTTCGAGTTCGCGCTTCGCCGCGAGCTGGGTTCGCAGATCGAACGCTTCTTCCTCTCCGGGTCGGACGACGTCCCCGAGGAATACCGCGAACTCGTGGAGGCCTACTATCGGGCGCTGTCCGAGGAACCC
This sequence comes from Candidatus Palauibacter denitrificans, assembly GCA_009841015.1. GTDB lineage: Bacteria > Gemmatimonadota > Gemmatimonadetes > Palauibacterales > Palauibacteraceae > Palauibacter > Palauibacter denitrificans. The sequence continues at coordinate 1,622 of VXMQ01000044.1, forward strand.
CCGCCCTGAGCGACCCGCGCCTCTACCTGTTCTCCGTCCTGGCGCTCTTCACGGCCGGGCTTCTCGCGGCGTGGGCGCGCGCCGCCGCCGCGGCCACGCGGGCCGGACGGGAGCGCGACGGCTGGCGGGGCCGGCCCAGCGCGTTCGAACTCGCGGTGGGCTTCGGGACGAACTTCTTCGATACGCTCGGCATCGGTTCCTTCGCCCCGACGACCTCGCTGTTCAAGCTGAAGAAGGTGGTGCCCGACGAGGAGATCCCGGGCACGATGATGATCGGGCACACGCCCCCGGTCGTGATCCAGGCTTTCATCTTCATCGCGATCATCACCGTGGAACCGACGACGCTCTTCGTCCTCGTCGCGGCCGCCGTGCTCGGGGCGTGGCTGGGCGCGGGGATCGTCGCGCGTCTCCCGCGTTACCGGATCCAGGTCGGAATGGGGGTCGCGCTCCTCGTCGCCGCCGCCACCTTCCTCATGGCGATCTTCGAGATCACCGCCGTGGGCGGCGAAGCGTCCGGCCTGTCCGGAGGGTCGCTCGCCGTCGCGGCGGGCTGCCTCTTCGTGCTCGGGGCGCTCATGACGATCGGGATCGGGATCTACGCCCCGACGATGATCGTCGTCAGCCTCATGGGGCTGAACCCGGCCGTCGCCTTTCCCATCATGATGGGCGCGTCCGCCTTCCTCATGCCGGTGGCGGGCCTGCGTTTCCTGAAGGCGGGACGCTACGGCCTCCGCGCGGCCCTCGGCCTCGCGATCGGAGGGATTCCGGCCGTCCTCATCGCGGCGTTCATCGTCCGCTCGCTCCCTCTCAACGCCATGCGCTGGCTCGTCGTCGTCGTCGTCCTCTACGCCGCGATCGCGATGCTCCGTTCCGCCGTCCACGAGCGCCGTTCCCGCGCCACCGGCACGGGAGGCTGAACGAGTGGAGATCCGGATCCTCTCGCGAAGCGACATCGAACGGGCCGTGACGGCGCGGGATGCGGTGGATGCGATGCGGGTCGCGTTCGGGGAACTGTCCGGCGGCCAGGCGGTGGTCCCCGTGCGGGGACACGTCGAGAGCCGTCGCGGGATCACCCTCCTCATGCCGGCCTTCCTCGGCGGCTCCGGAGGGCTCGGAGCCAAGATCGTGTCGGTCTTCCCCGGCAACGCCTCCGTCGGCCAGCCGATGATCCAGGGGGCGGTCATCGTGATGAACGTGGAGACCGGGAGGGTCCGCGCCCTCCTCGACGGCGCCTCGCTGACGGAGATCCGGACAGCGGCGGGGAGTGGGCTGGCCACGGAACTCCTGGCCGATCCCGCGGCCGATGTGCTCACCGTATTCGGAGCCGGCGCCCAGGGGCGGGCGCACATCGAACTGCTGGCGGCGTGCCGGCCGCTGCGCGAGATCCGGATCGTCTCCGTCCCCCCCGAAGGCGCGGTGGAACTGGCCGCCGCGCTCACCGCACGCGCCGCGTCGCTGGTGCCGCCCGAAGGGGGGAGTCCCCCCCGGATCCGCGCGGCCGCGACCCCGGCCGAGGCGCTCGACGGCGCGGGCCTCGTCGTGACCGCGACCACGAGCGAAACCCCCGTCTTCTCCCCCGAATTCCTCGAACCCGGTGTCCACATCAACGCGATCGGCGCCTTTCAGCCTCATACGCGCGAGATCCCCGAGGAGATCGTTACGCGCGCACGCGTGATCGTAGACCAGCGCGAAGCGATCTGGGAGGAGGCTGGCGACCTCATCATCCCGGTGGAGAAGGGGATCGTCGGGCGCGACGTGATCGATGCCGAACTTGGCGAGATCGTCAACGGCCGGGCTCCGGGCGGGCGCGGCGACCGCGATTTCACCCTCTTCAAGTCGGTGGGGAACGCCGCGCAGGACGTCGCGATCGCGGAAGCGGCCCTGAGTCGGGCGGAGGATCTCTGCCTCGGCTCCGTCGTCCCCTTCTAGCGTCGACCCCCGCCGGACCCCGACGATCGTGACCGCGACGGGCGGCATCGCGCTCCACAGTGCCCTCGTATGGGCCCTGCTTGCGGCCGCTCCGCTGACGTTCGTCGGCTTGCTTCGCCTCAGGGTCCCCTATGGCCGCCACTATTCCGGGCGCGGCTGGGGGCCGGGCCTCCTGGATCGCGTCGGCTGGCTGCTCATGGAAGTGCCCGCCCCGGTCTTCTTCGCCGTCGTCTATTTCGCGGGACCGTCGGCCGGCGACGCCGCACCGCTCGTTTTTCTGGGAATATGGCAGTGCCACTATCTGAACCGGACGTTCATCTATCCTCTCCGGACGAGGACGCGGGGAAAGAGGATGCCGGCGGTCGTGGCGGCCTCCGGTTTCGCCTTCAATATCGTCAACGCGTACATCAACGCGCGCTGGATCTCGGAACTCGGACGGTACGATCTACAGTGGCTGGGCGACCCGCGATTCCTGGTCGGCCTGTTCGTTTTCACCGCCGGTTTCGCCCTGAACCTTCACTCCGACAACACGTTGCTGAAGCTGCGGAAGCCGGGCGAGACCGGCTATTCGATCCCGCGCGGCGGGGGGTTCCGCTACGTCTCCTGTCCCAACTACCTGGGAGAAGTGATGGAGTGGGCCGGCTGGGCGCTGGCGACGTGGTCGCTGGCCGGACTCGCCTTCTTCCTGTTCACGGCGGCGAACCTCGTGCCGCGGGCGCTCAGCCACCACCGCTGGTACCGGGAACGGTTCGAGGACTATCCCGCGCGGCGGAAGGCGATCATTCCGGGATGGATCTGATCCCCGGAAGCGCGAGCAGGCTGAGCGGATCGACGCTGGTGGCGCCGTAGCGCACGACCCAGTGCAGGTGGGGACCGGTGACCCGGCCGGTGGCCCCGACCCGCCCGATCGGCGTCCCGGCCGCAATCGTGTCGCCCACGGACACGAGGGACTCGCTGAGGTGGAAGTAGCCGGTCTGCAGTCCTCCCCCGTGGTTGAGATAGACGACGTTCCCCCCGAGCAGGAAGCCGTCGACGACGGCCACGACGCCGTCCGCCGCGGCCGTCACGATCGCGCCCCGGGCCCCCGCCAGGTCGAGTCCCATGTGGCGGCTCGTGATCTGTCCGTTGAACTCGCGGCCCGTGCCGAACCCGCTCGTCACACGGGATTCGCGCGGGAGACGAACCGCGCTCCACATGCGCGGCGCGGCGTGCGCCTCGCGGGCGGCCCGGGCCGCCTTCTCCCGGTCGCTCCGCAGCCGCGCCTGGTCTTCCTCGTTGAGCGGCGACCCGAAGCGCGGCGCCACGGTGAGCCGTTCGTGCGCGTATTCCCCCGCCCGCACGGGAATGCGGAGCGAGTCGGTCCGTGAGCGGCCGTCCACGTAGTCCGCGCGTACCCAGGCGTCGAGCGTGTCCACCGTCGAAATCGGGACCGCCGCCAGGCTCTCGAGCACCCGGCCGACGCGCCGGAAGTGCAGCGCCTCGCCACCCGCCTCGCCGACCGCGGAGATCACGCCGGAGCCCGACGGCGCCGCGACGCCGATGACGAAGAGGTGACCCTGCACCGGCGCGGCCGGCGCCCACGCAACCTCCAGCGGCGGCAGGGCCGCCGGAGGCGAATCGCAGGAAGCACCGATCGACAACGCCAGCGCGAACCCCGCGAGGGCGGCACGGCTCACGTCAGGGCCGGTCGGGGACGGGGATCCCGTAGCGCTCCAGCGTCTGCTTCACCGTGGGACGGCCCAGGCGGACGCGGTCATCGTCGAGCAGGTAGGAGAACAGGTAGCCCGCGCCCAGCATGAGGATTCCGATCAGGAAGCAGTACATCACCGCCCGGTCGGGGTAGGTGTCCTTCAGGTACCCCACGTACAGCGGGCCCGTGATCCCCGCGGCCGCCCAGGCGGTAAGGATGGCGCCGTACACCTTCGACATGTTCTTCGGGCCGTACACCTCGAGGATGAACGAGGGCATGGTCGCGAAACCGCCGCCGAAGCAGAGCAGCACGTAGCACACGAGCGCGGAGAAGATCCACGGATTGGACTCGGTCATGAGCACGCCGAACACGACCATCTGGCTCGCGAGCAGGATGCGGAACACGGCCACGCGCCCGATCCGGTCGGAGAGCCACGCCCACAGGATCCGTCCCAACCCGTTGCACACGGAACTCGCCGCGATGAGCGTCGCCCCGTACTCCGCGAGCACGGCGGGTTCGACGGAGGGATCCGCCAGCCCCCACACCTCCTGGAGGAGTTCGGACTGGAAGCTGATGACCGAGATCCCGGCGGCGATGTTGAAGAAGAAGACGATCCAGATGATGGCGAACTGGCTGGACTTGAGATATGGGCCTACCTGCGCGGGCTGCTTCCACGGCGCCACCTGGGCGGCGGGCGGATCGTCGATGACGAAGCTGCTGGGGATGAGGATGCAGGCGAAGACGATCCCGAGCCACAGGAAGACCTGCGGGAGATCCCCCTCCGTCTGCAGCACCAGGAGCGGCGCGAGCCCCTTGCTCAGCAGGAGCGCCCCGATCCCGAAGCCCATGACGACGATGCCCGTGACGAGCCCCTTCCGGTCCGGGAACCACTTCGCGGCGGTCGTGACGGGCGTCACGTATCCGAGGCCGATGCCGATCCCGCCGATGAGCCCGTACCCCGCGTAGAAGAGGAGGATCGAGTCGATCCGCAGCGCGAAGCTCGCGATGATGTATCCGCCGGCGAAGAGCGTGCTCCCGATGAGGGCGAGGCGGCGCGGACCCACCTTGGGCAGCAACTGGCCCGCCCAGGCCGCCGCCGTCCCGAGAGAGAAGATCGCGATACAGAAGGCCAGCGATCCCTGGGTGAACGTCCAGCCCGCCTGCCGGACAAGTATCGTCTGGAAGAAGCTCCAGGCGTAGACCGTGCCGAAGCAGACCTGCAGGACGGTGCAGAAGAAGGCGATCGCGGCCCGGGGTGCCTTCCACCCCTCGGCGGTCACGTCAGTCCGTTCCCGAACCCGGGTTCGGCGCCGCACCCGAAGCATCGCCCTGCGCGGCGTGCAGCATGAGGCGCGCCATCTCCCCGATCTCGTCGTCGCGCGCCAGGACCTTCGCATCGTTGAGCGCGTCCACATCGCGGCGCGCCAGCCCCACGACGTAGGAGAGCAGCTCTTCCAGCGGAGTGACAGCAAGCCTCAGGAACCAGATCGAGCCCAGGATGCCGACGATGAGGATGATGCAGATGAGATAGATCTGCTGGCCCGTGGCGCGCTGAATCTTGAGCGCCACGAGGTCGAGGTCCATTCCCACGTGCACGGTGCCGGCCTGCCCCGCCAGGATCGGACTCCCCACCTCGACGAAGTCCCCCATCCCCGGGAGGCTGCGCTCGACCGGTTCGGTCGCGTGCGGGTCGCTCTCTCGGATCACGTCGGGGACGCCCGGCACGAAGGTATGAGCGAGGATCTCGCCGGTGTCGCTCGTGATGTAGATGTACCGGATGCTCTGGATCTCGACGAACTGGTCGATGAGCGACTGCAGCGTGGCGAGGTTCCGGTTGAGCAGGATGTCGACGCTCGAGTCGGCGATGTTCTTGGCGATGTTCGCGCTGTTGCTCTCGTACTCCTCCGACAACTGACTGGAGACCGTGTTGATGGAGAGCGTGGACGTGGAGAGCACGATGGCGCCGAAGAGCACGAAGATGCCGAAACGCGTCTTGCCGAAGAGCCTCTTGATCCTGATCTCGTGCGTTTCCGGCGGGGTCACGAGGCCTCGTCACCCGTCGCGGTCAGGCCGAACTTGGCCTCCCAGTCGGTCAGAGTGACGAAGCGGCCATCCTCGACGACCGTGTAGTAGACGCTCTGGAGCCCCTGCCGGCGATCGGGCGCGAACGACACCATCTCGCCGATCCCGAGATCGTAGTTCCGGACCGAGAAAACGGCGTCGTTCAGCTTGCCGCGCTCGGGCGTGCCGTCGATCCGGCGCAGGATTTCCGTGAGCAGCTTTGCGTCCAGGTATCCTTCGAGGCTCGTGAAGCTGTACGGGAACGGGTCGTACGGCTCCACCACGAGTTCCTCCGGCACCTGCGGATCGTAGCGGTCCATCAGGTCCCGGTACTCGGGGATGGCCGGGATCGACGTGTCCTCGTAGCTGGGCACGACCTGCGAGTTCACGAGCCACGGCGTGTAGTACGCCGGGTCATCGCCGCTCGCCCCCATGAGCAGCGCCAGCAGGTTCTCGCTCCCGACGAAGGAGAGGTTCGCGATCGGCACGTGCAGCCCCAGGTCCATCGCGTCCCGGGCGAAGGCGGCGCACGCGGCGTAGGCGCCCACGCAGATCACGGCGTCCGGTGAGGCCTCCTGCAGGATCTCGACCTGCGGGCGCATCACGCTCGTGAACTGTGTGCCCCGCCGGTATGTCGCCTCGCCGGCGATCGTCTCGCCGTGCCGGGCCAGCGCCGCCCTGACGCCGGCCCATCCGCTGCGTCCGTACGCGTCGGCCTGGTAGAAGACCGCGATTCGGCGGCGCCCGATGCGGATGAAGTTGTCGACCAGCCCCGCCGTCTCCTGGCCGTAGGAGGCGCGCAGGTTGAAGGCGAACTCCCCGTACGGCGGCTCACGCTGCGGCTGGGCGCCCGTGAAGGGGAAGAAGATGTACATCTGCTGGTCCTGGAACTTCTTCAGCAGCGGCAGGACGCGGGTGACGGTGGGGGTTCCGACGTAGCCGAAGAGGAGGAAGACCTCGTCCTCCAGCATCAGCTTGAGCGTGTTCTCTACACAGGGGTCGGGCTGGTAGCCGTCGTCGTAGAGCCTGGGGACGATCCGGCGGCCGTTGACGCCGCCCTGCTCGTTGACCTCTCCGAAACAGGACATCGCCCCGCGATACAGTTCGGTGCCCAGCCCCCGGGACGGCCCCGAAAAGGCCGCGGACACGCCGAGGACGATCTCGTCGTCCGGCTGCGCGCCCTGCCTTCCGCTCCAGCGCAGGCCGGGAGCGAGCGGGCGCGCGGAGGTGGAGGCGCCGAGCGATGTGGCGAACGGCGCGCCGAGCAGGCCGGCCAGTCCGGCGCGGATCGCGGAGCGACGTGTCAGGAGTCCGCCCGGCGGCGGCATTGCTCGAGCCGGATCGCGGTTCGGAACCGGCGGTCCGTTGGGAGGCTGCGTCCCTTTTCGACTTCCGGACAATACCCTACTCCTTGCGTGCGGCGGGGCCATCCGCGTCGCCAAGGCCGGTCCATCGCATGGGGACCGCCCGGCATGGGAGTTTATTCGCAAGTACATTCATGTTCAACCTGACGCCCCGTTCGCCGGTCGATCCGGGGCTTCCGGTTCGATACGTTGCCACAGAGGAACCAACCCTTCGCGGTCTCGATGAGGTCCAGCATGTCCAACCTTCCGCATCTCGACTCCTTCGGCGCGCGCGCTTCGCTGGATGCTCACGGCGGCCCCGTCGCGATCCGTGATCTGCGGGCCGTCGCCTCGGCCACCGGGAGCGACCTGTCTCGCCTTCCGTTCTCAATCAAGGTCGTGCTCGAGAACCTGGTCCGGTACGAGGACGGACAGTCCGTGACGGCGGACGACATCGCCGCCCTCGCGGGCTGGGACGCGCAGGCCACGCCCGGCCGGGAACTCTCCTTCCGGCCTGCGCGCGTGCTCCTGCAGGACTTCACCGGCGTGCCGGCCGTGGTGGACCTGGCCGCGATGCGCGACGCAATGGCGGAACTGGGCGGCGACCCCTCCTCGATCAACCCGCTCATGCCGTGCGAACTCGTCATCGACCACTCCGTGCAGGTGGATTCGTTCGGCACGGCGCGGTCGTTCCTCATCAACGCGGAGCGCGAGTTCGAGCGGAACCACGAGCGCTACGCCTTCCTGCGCTGGGGGCAGACGGCGTTCGACAACTTCAAGGTCGTCCCGCCGGGCACGGGCATCGTCCACCAGGTAAACCTCGAGTACCTGGCCCGGGTCGTGTTCGACGACGCGACGGGGGGCGAGCGCGTGGCCTATCCCGACACCGTCGTCGGGACGGACAGCCACACCACGATGATCAACGGTCTCGGCGTCCTCGGGTGGGGCGTGGGCGGCATCGAGGCCGAGGCGGCGATGCTCGGACAGGCGCTCTCCATGCTCGTCCCGCGCGTGCTCGGCTTCCGGCTCCACGGCCGGCTCCCGGACGGCGCGACGGCGACGGATCTCGTCCTTCGGGTCACCGAGGCCCTCCGCGACGCGGGCGTCGTCGGCAAGTTCGTCGAGTTCCACGGGCCGGGTCTGGCCGGCCTCTCGCTCGCGGACCGGGCGACGCTCGGCAACATGTCACCCGAGTTCGGCTCCACCTGCGCGATCTTCCCCATCGACGCGGAGACGCTCGCCTACCTCCGCTTCACGGGCCGCTCCGACGACCAGGTAGCGCTCGTCGAGGCCTACGCCCGGGCCCAGAGCCTCTTCCACGACGCGAACACGCCGCCGGCGGAATACAGCGACCACGTGGAACTGGACCTCTCGACCGTCGAACCGGCGATCGCCGGCCCGAAGCTGCCGCAGCAGCGCGTGCCGCTGACGGAGAGCAAGCCGCGTTTCCTGGAGGCGCTCGACGGGCTGAAGGGGCCGGGCGCCGGGGGGGGCGGCCTCACGCAGATGACG
>VXMQ01000051.1 GCA_009841015.1 Candidatus Palauibacter denitrificans
GCCCGCCGCGGGGGCGCGGGCCGCGGGGGGCCGCGCGTGGGGGGCGGTGGGTGGGGGGGGGGGGGGGGGCCGGGGCGGGGGGCGGGCCGCCTGCGGGGGGGGGGCGCGCCCCACCGCCGCGCCCTCCAGCACCTCGGCGATGTTCTCCAGTGCCCATTCCAGGCTTGCCTTCTCGATCGTGAGCGGAGGCGCGAAGCGGATCACCTGCTCGTGCGTCTCCTTGGCGAGGATCCCGCGCGCCTGCAGCGCCTCGCAGAACGGACGCGCCGACCCCGACTCATCCCGCACGACCACGCCGATGAACAGACCCCGGCCGCGCACGTGGTCCACGTGCGGCGAGTCGATCGCCTCCAGCTCCTCCTTGAACCAGGCGCCCAGTTCATTCGAGCGCCCCGGCAGGTCCTCGTCCCGGATCACATCCAGCGCCGCCATCCCCACGGCCGCGCCGAGCGGATTCCCGCCGAACGTCGAGCCGTGGTCTCCCGGATGGAAGACGTCCATGATCGCGGAATTGGCGAGGATCCCGGAGACGGGGAACACGCCCCCGCCGAGCGCCTTCCCGACGATCATGATGTCGCCGCGATCCGCCTCCCAGTCGGCGCAGAACAGCTTGCCCGTTCGCCCCAGGCCCGTCTGGATCTCGTCGTTGATCATGAGGACACCGTTCGTCCGGCAGATCTCCAGCGCCCGCGCGTAGAAGCCGTCGGGCGGCACCACCACGCCCGCCTCCCCCTGGATGGGCTCGACGAGGAAGCCGACGGTGTTCGGCGTGATCGCCGCCTCGAGCGCGTCCGCGTCGCCGTAGGGGATCGGCACGAAGCCCGGCGTGAAGGGACCGAACCCGAATGTGGATCCCTCATCCGAGGAAAAGCCGACGATGGTCGTCGTCCGACCGTGGAAGTTCTGCTCGCAGACGATGATCTCGGCCCGGTCCTCGGCCACGCCCTTCACGGTGTAGCCCCACTTGCGGGCCGCCTTGATCGCGGTCTCCACGCCCTCGGCACCGGTGTTCATCGGCAGCGCGCGCTCGAACCCGGTCATCTCGCACAACTGCTGGAGGAACGGGCCCATGCGGTCGTTGTGGAAGGCGCGCGACGTGAGCGTGAGCTTCTCCGCCTGCGCGCGCAGCGCCTCGATGATGCGCGGGTGGCGGTGTCCCTGGTTCACCGCGGAATAGGCGCTCAGCATGTCGAGGTACTTCCTGCCCTCGACGTCCCACACCCACTCGCCTTCGCCGCGCTCGAGCACGACGGGAAGCGGGTGGTAGTTGTGGGCGCTCCACGTGTCGACCTGAGAGATGTAATCGCTGGTGTTCATCGCTTCCTCATTGGGCTGCCGAATTGGGCTGCCGAGTAATCCTCGGCCTGCGGTTGGACCTGAACCCCGTCGGGGGACGGGAACCGTTCTCGCCGGATCGAACCGGACCTGAGAGAGTAGACGAAAAGCCCACGCCCGACAAGGTGATCCGGGCGCGTGTCCCCGTCGGTCCCCGTCCCCCCGGCGGGCTGCTACCTTGGGCGCATGAGCGGCGTATCCGTCATCCCCGACTTTGCCGAATTCTCCCGCCTCGCCGAGCCCGGGCGGATGGTGCCCGTGGCCCTCGAAATCCCGTTCGACCTGGACACGCCGGTCACGGCGTTCTCGAAGCTGCGGCGCGGGCCGTTCTCCTTCCTGCTCGAGTCGGTCGAGGGCGGGGAGCGCTGGGCGCGATTCAGCTTTCTCGGCTCGGAGCCCCGGGAGGCCTGGCGGCTCGACGGCCTGGAGATCCGGCGGTGGACGCCGGGCGCGGGCTGGGGAGAACCCGAAGCCACGAGCGACCCCTTCGGCGCCTTCGAGGCCTGGATCACGCGCTACGAACCGGTCGAAGTCCCTGTCCTGCCGCGGTTCTGGGGCGGCGCGGTCGGTTTCTTCGGTTACGACACGGTGCGCTGGCTCGAGCGGCTGCCGGACGCGCCGCCCGACGACCTCGGCGTGCCCGACGCCTGCTTCCTGTCGACGGAGCACACGCTCATCATCGACAACCTCTATTCGCGGGCCATCGCCGTGGCGGCCGTCCCGGTCGCGCCCGGCGACGATCCGGCCGAACTGTACGGGGGCGCCGCCGACCGGCTCGCCGACTGGGTGCGCGGCCTGCAGAACCCGCATGGGCTGGGGCCGCTCGGCGACGGCGCGGCGCGCGCGCCGGAGGTGGCGGGAAACCGCTCGCGGGAGGACTACGAGGCGGCCGTCGAGCGCATCCGCGAGTACATCGTGGCGGGAGACGCGTACCAGGTCGTGGTCTCGCAGCGCGCCGGCGCCCGTTTCGAGGGGGACCCCCTCGAGCTTTACCGCGCGCTCCGGCGCAGCAACCCGTCGCCCTACCTCTTCTTCATCGAACTGGACGGGATGCGCCTCATCGGCTCCTCCCCGGAGACGCTCGTCCGGGTCGAAGACGGGATCGTGACCGTGCGCCCGATCGCCGGGACGCGGCCGCGCGGCGCCACGCCGCCGGAGGACGAGCGGCACGCCCGCGAGCTGCTCGCCGACGAGAAGGAGCGGGCGGAACACCTCATGCTCGTGGATCTCGGCCGCAACGATGTGAGCCGGGTCGCCCGTCCCGGCTCCGTCGACGTGTCGCGCTTCATGGAGATCGAGCGCTACAGCCACGTCATGCACCTCGTGAGCGAGGTGGCGGGGTCGCTGAGGGACGGAGCCGACGCCGTCGACGCGTTCAAGGCCTGCTTCCCCGCCGGCACCCTCACCGGCGCGCCGAAGGTGCGCGCGATGGAGATCCTGGACGAACTCGAACCGACTCGTCGCGGACCGTATGGCGGCGCGGCCGGCTACGTCAGCTACGGCGCGACGAGCCTCGACATGGCCATCGTTATCCGCACGCTGCTCTCCGTCGGCAACCGGGTGTACGCGCAGGCGGGAGCGGGAATCGTCTACGACTCCGAACCCGCACGCGAGTGGGAAGAAACCCGCTACAAGGCCCGCGTCCTCCTCGAAGCCCTCACCAAGGTCTAGCTACCGGCGGGCGAGGCGTTCTTCGCGGGCGATAATGGGGTCGATCTGGTCGGCGTATTCCTTGGCGTAGGCGAGGGCTTCTTCGAGCGCCTCCGTGCGCGTTCCGGCGAAGCGCTGGCCCACGGCGGCGCTCATTGCCCGGCCGGGGCCGGCCGCCGCCGCGACCTCCCACACCTCCGGCCCGCCGCGTAACGCCGCCCTCCGGCCCGCCCGGGTCTCCCGGAACTCGATCTGCGGGAACCTCTGCAGCGCGAGCCACTCCAGGAGGATGTTCCTGAGTCCCTCCGAGGGGGTCCACTGCTGCTCGAGGAAGACGCGTTCGAGTTTCGACTCGACTTCGCGTGAGACGCGCGTGCACAGGGGACGGGGCAGAGGCATGTATACATGGTATACCATCCTTCGTAGACGTGCCAGCCCGGGCCGAACGGGCGGCATGGCGGCAGATCGCGATGTCACCCTTTTCCCGTTCGTGGCGTCTACGGGTGTATGGCGGGGGCTCTCCGCTCCCGGATTCGGCCTGCGACAGGAGACGCGACCATGGCGACGATGAACGCTCACCGCACCCCATCCCGGGTCGGCGCCCTCCTCGCGCTGGTTCTCGCGATCATGGCCCCGGTTCCGTCTCACGCCCAGTCCGGGACCCGGCCGGAGACGGGTACCGTGCAGGGTCGTGTGTCCGATGCGACGGCCAACTTCGGGGTCGTCGGGGCGCAGGTGTTCGTAGCGGGGACGACGATCGGCATGCTGACCGACGCGGAGGGCCGCTATTCCCTCCCCGGCGTGCCGGCGGGGGAGCAGGTCGTCACGGTCCGGTTGATCGGCTATCGGGAGGCCAGCAGGACGATCACCGTGACGGAGGGCGAGACAGTCGTGCTGGACTTCGCTGTCGAGCAGACGACGACCCGACTACAGGAAACCATCGTAACGGGCGTCGTCGACGAGACCCCTCGCGGGGAGCCGCCCTTCCCCGTGCTGCGAGGCCCCTTGTCGATCAGCGCCTCCATGAGGGGGGCGTCTCTGGCGCACCCATTCCACAATACGGAGTCGTACGCACGGATCGAGGAGAACGGCTTCCGCCGCGTCGGCGAATCGCCTCTTTCCATCTTTTCCATCGACGTGGACCGCGCGTCGTACGCCAACGTCCGGCGCTTCATTCAGGCGGGGGAGCGGCCGCCCGTCGACGCGGTCCGGATCGAGGAGATGATCAACTACTTCCCGTACGGATGGGATGGTCACGAGTGGGATGGTGAGGCGGGGGACGACCCCTTCCAGCTCCTCACCGAGGTATGGGATGCACCGTGGAAGCCGGAGCACCGGCTCGTTCGGATCGGGCTCCGGGCGCCCTCCATCGACACGGAGGACCTGCCGCCGAGCAACCTGGTCTTCCTGCTCGACGTGTCGGGGTCGATGTCGTCGCCCGACAAGCTCCCGCTGCTGAAGAAGGCCTTCGCCCTCCTCACCGAGCAGCTCCGACCGCAGGACCGGGTCGCGATCGTCGTCTACGCCGGCGCGGCGGGGCTCGTGCTTCCCCCGACGCCGGGGAACCGGCGCGCGCGCATCCTGTCGGCCGTGGAGCGGCTGGAGGCCGGCGGAAGCACGGCGGGCGGCGCCGGGATCGCGCTCGCCTACGACGTGGCCCGGAAGCACTTCGTCGAGAACGGCAACAACCGGGTCATTCTCGCGACCGACGGGGACTTCAACGTGGGAGCCTCCAGCGACGAGGCGATGGTGCGCCTCATCGAGAAGGAACGGGAGAGCGGGATCTTCCTCACGGTGCTCGGCTTCGGCACCGGGAACCTGAAGGACTCGAAGATGGAGGGGATCGCGAACCGCGGGAACGGCAACTTTCACTACGTGGACGGCCTGCTCGAGGCCCGGAAGGTGCTGGTGGAGGAGATGGGAGGGACGCTGTTCACGGTCGCGAAGGACGTGAAGCTGCAGGTGGAGTTCAACCCCGGGCGCGCCGCCGCGTACCGGCTCATCGGGTACGAGAACCGGTTGCTCGCGGACGAGGACTTCAACGACGACACGAAGGACGCGGGGGAACTCGGGGCCGGCCACACGGTGACGGCGCTGTACGAGGTCGTGCCCGCGGGGCTCCCGGTCCCGCGCGGCGTGGATCCGTTGCGGTACCGGCCGGCCGCCGAGCCGCCGCCTCCGGTCGAAGCGCCACCGGCCGCGTTCGAGGACGAACTGCTCTACGTGAAGGTCCGGTACAAGGACCCGGACGGCTCCGAGAGCAGGCTCCTGGCGCATCCGGTCGCGGACCGCTCCCGGTCCCCCTCGCGGAGCTTCCGCTTCGCCGCGGCCGTGGCGGGGTTCGGCATGCTGCTGCGGGACTCACCCCACGCCGCAGGGCTCTCGCCGGATGACGTCATCTCGCTGGCGGAGAGGGGACGGGGCGATGACCCGCGGGGTTATCGCGGCGAGTTCATCCGTCTCGTGGAGACGGTGCGCGACCTGGACCTGCTCGGAACGGCAGCGGCGGAGGGCGGTCAGCGTTAATGTGGCGCCTCATCCCGGGAGGAACCGCGCCCGTTGAAGCTCAATCGACGCATCTCCGGCCAGATCGAACGGCCGGCGGACAAGCGACGCTACGTTCGCCGGCTGTTCGCCGGCGTGGCCGGCCGCTACGACCTCACCAACGACCTCATGTCGCTGGGCCTCCACCGCCGCTGGAAACGCCGGCTGCTCGCCCGAGCCGACCTGCGCCCGGACCACCGCGTCCTCGATCTCGCCGCCGGCACGGGAGACCTCGCCCGGGCAGCGCTGGGCCGGGCCGCGCGCGAAGCGTTCGAGATCCGGGTCGTCGCGGCGGATCTCACGCCGGAGATGATGCGGGTGGGGCGCGGACGGCCGGGGCCGGACCTCGCCGGCTGGGTCGGCGCCGATGCGCTTCGTCTGCCCTTCCCCGATGGCGCCTTCGACCGCGTGGTCGTCGGCTACGGGCTGAGAAACTTCGCCGGCCTGGACGCCGCGCTGGCCGAGAGCTTCCGCTGCCTGCGCCCGGGCGGGCGGCTCATCTCGCTCGACTTCGGCCACCCGCGCTCCGCGGCGCTGCGCCGCATCTACCTCGGGTATCTCGACGTCTCGACCCGCATCGCGGGCTGGGCCCTCCACCGCGATCCGGAGTCCTACGTGTACATTCCCGAGTCGCTGAGGAGGTTCCCGGACCAGCGTGAGATGGTCCGCAGGATGGAAGCCGCCGGGTTCGCGGAGTGCGGCTGCGAAGACCTGATGATGGGCACGATGGCCATCAACTGGGGAGACCGCCGCTAGCGCCGCAGCCGGCCGGAGACTCGGGCTGTCAGCCCGCTAGATGTTGGGGCTGGATTCCGTCTTCCAGACGGTGAACTGGCGCTGGCCCGATTCGCTTTCCTCGAGGCGAACCTTCAACGCATCGCCGTCGGTCAGCCGCATGTGGTCGCGCATCTCCAAGGGAATCGTGATGCGGCCACCGCTTCCTACGGTGATGTCGCGGTAGTACAGGACGCGGAAGATCGCCATCTAACCTCCCCATGGAGGGTTGGATTAGGCAAAATGAGGGGAATCCTCAATATATCGACGGCGCGCCCGCGTGGCGACGGGTGGGGGCAGTCCGTATCATCGGGGCCGTGAATACACCGGCCATTCGCCTCCGGGGCGTCACGAAGCGCTTCGACAGGAAGACTGCGGTCCGCGACCTCGACCTCGAGATCCCGCACGGATCGATCTACGGGCTCATCGGCCCGAACGGCGCCGGAAAGACCACGACGCTCCGGATCATCCTCGACATCATCGGGCCCGACGCCGGTTCGGTGGATGTCTTCGGCTCTTCCAACGTCGAGGCCATGCGCCAACGCATCGGATACCTGCCGGAGGAGCGCGGCCTGTACCAGAAGATGACGGCCGCGGACCACCTCGCGTTCTTCGGCCAGTTGAAGGGACTGAAGCGCAAAGAGGCGCTCGCGCGGGCCCGGGCCGGGCTGGATGCGGTGGGTCTCGGCGACCGGGCGGACGACAAGGTGGAGACCTTCTCGAAAGGGATGGCGCAGAAGGCCCAGTTCCTCGGCGTCATCCTTCACCAGCCCGACCTGCTGGTGCTCGACGAGCCGTTCAGCGGCCTCGACCCGCTGAACGTCGAATTGTTCAAGCGACTCCTGCAGGAACGTCAGCGGGCCGGAGCCACGATTCTGCTCTCGACGCACCTCATCGAGGACGCCGAGCGCCTGTGCGAGCGCGTGTGCATGATCGCCGGAGCGACCAAGGTGCTCGATGGCCGCGTCCGCGACATCAAGGCCGCGGCGGGGCGGCGCGACATCGCGCTGTCCTTCGAGGGGAACCCCACGTTCCTCGATGCGCCGGACCTCATCGAGGACATCTCCGCGCACGGCACGTACGTGGAGGTCCGCATGCTGGAGGGGGCGGATCCCCAGGCGCTGCTGCGGCGGGCGGTGGACAGCGGCGCCCTGATCTCGCGCTTCGAGCTCATCGAACCTTCGCTACGCCAGATCTTCATCGAGAAGGCGACGGAGGCCGGCCTGTCGCACGAGGACGAGAGCGAAGACGACGAGGCGGCCGCATGAGCCCGTTCACGCCCAGGGTCGCGGCCGTGATCCGCCGGGAGTTCGTGCTGCGCGTGAAGTCCAAGTGGTTCCTCCTCTCCACGCTGGGCCTTCCCGTGCTGATCGTCGGGCTCGGTGGCCTCGCCGGCTTCCTCGCCGTGAGGAGCGCGACGGATGCGGGCGAGGAGCGCAGGGTCATCGGGGTCGCCGACCCCGCCGGGCTCATCGGCGACCTTCTCGTCGAGGAGTTGCTCGCGGACTCCCTCGACGCCGTGCGGGCCGCCGACATTGAGGAGGTTTCGGTCGACGAGGCGCGGACGCGGCTCTCCGACTCGTCCTACGACCTGCTGCTGATGATTCCGAGGAGCGCGGGACGGCGCTCCGCAGAGATGCCGGGAGGAACACCGGAGGCGGAAGGGGCGGAGGAAGCGACGGAGCAAGAGTCCGCGGGGGACGACGAGCGGACGACGCTGCTCGCGCGGGCCAGCGTGCCTTCCGTCATCGAGGGCTCGGTCCGGGGCGCCCTGCAGCGGGCATCGGTGCGAGCGCGCCTGCGCTCGATCGGCGTGCAGACCATCGATCCCGGCGCGCTGCTCCAGCGGACCTCGTTCGACGTCATCAACGTCACGGAGTCCGGCGAAGCGCGATCCCAGGACATTTACCGGGCGCTCAGCTTCGGCATCGCGTTCTTCTTCTACTTCATCCTGCTCATCTACGGGCAGATGATCGTGCGGGCGATCCTCGAGGAGAAGCAGTCCGACATCGTCGAGATCATGGTCTCCTCCCTGCGCCCGTGGGAGCTGATGCTGGGCAAGATCGTGGGCGTCGGGGCGGTGGGCATCGCGCAGATGGCTGTGTGGGCGCTGGTCTTCGCGCTCGCGGCGGTCTACGGCCTCACCGCCGGGGCATCGACGCTGGCGGAGGCGGGGATCGACCTCGCGAGCATCCCGGTTCCGTGGGGCACGCTCGTGCTGATGTTCTTCTTCCTCATCTTCGGCTATCTGCTCTACGCGGGCATGTTCGCCGGGGCCGGCGCGACGATCAGCAACGAACACGACGCCCAGCAGGTCATGCTCCCGATCACGATGCTGATCATCCTCCCCTTCATCGCGACGCAGGGCGTGATCCAGAGCCCGAACGCGGGCTGGGGCGTCATCCTCTCCCTCGTGCCGTTCTTCAGTCCGCTGGTGATGCCGGCGCGGCTGTTCGCCACGTCGGTTCCGGTGTGGCAGTGGCTCGTGTCGCTGGTTCTGCTCGGAGTCTTCGTCCTCGGGGCCGCGTGGGTCGCGGGCCGCATCTTCCGGGTCGGGATTCTGATGAAGGGCCAGCGCGCCAACCTGCCGCAGGTGCTGCGGTGGATACGCCACGGCTAGCAGTCCCCGACAGGAGACGGCGGCGAGCCTCCCTCGCCCTGCTCCTCGCCGTCGGCGGCGGAGTATGCGCCGGGGGGTGCGGGACCGCCGCGGACACGTTCGTGCTCGGCGCTACGACGTCCACCTACGACTCGGGCCTCCTCGAACATCTGATCGCCCGCTTCAACGAAGACCATCCCGGGCTCCGGGTGCGCACGGTCATCGCGGGGAGCGGCGAAGCGCTGGCACTCGGCCGCACGGGCGACGTGGACCTCCTGCTCGTACACGCGCCCGAAGCCGAGGCCCGCTTCGTCGAGGCGGGTCACGCGCCGCGGCGGAATCCCGTCCTCGTCAACGGATACGTGATCGCCGGGCCGCCCTCGGATCCGGCGCGGATTCGCGGATCCGCCTCCCCGTCCGAGGCGTTCGCGACCCTGGCACAGGGGGAGCACGGCTTCGTCTCGCGCGGCGACAGTTCGGGCACGCATTACCGCGAGATCGCCTTCTGGCGCGAGGCGGGCGAGGCGGCCGGCGGCGCGTGGTACGTGGAGTCCGGGCAGGGACAGGCCACGACGCTGCACGTGGCCAGCGAACGCGGCGCCTACGTCCTCACGGATGATGCGACGTTCGCGCTGCTGTCGGGCGTGCTCGACCTGGAGGCGCTCGTCGAGGGTCACCGGTCGCTGCGCAACGTCTACTCGCTGCTGGCGCCGGGCGCCGGGCGCCGGCCGGAACGCGCCGAGGTCTTCGCGGGCTGGCTGCGCTCCGCAAACGGACGCGGCGCCATCGCGGAATTCCGGGTGCGCGGCGGCCCCGAAGCGCTCTTCGCCCCGTGGCCCGGCGACGATCCGGCAAACTAGATTCGGCCCGTGGATCCGCTGCTCGAGGCTCTCCGGCTTATCGCGTCGGGTGACATGTACGTCTGGAACGTCATCCTCCGCTCGCTGCAGATCAGCGGATCGGCGCTCCTCCTGGCCATGATCATCGGACTGCCCATCGGGATCGCGGTCGGGCTGACGCGGTTCCGGCTTCGCCTGCCCCTGGTCGCGGTGATCAACGCGGGTCTCGCCTTTCCGCCCGTCGTGGTCGGCCTCGGCGTCTTCCTCGTCCTGTCGCGGGCGGGCCCGCTCGGCGACCTGCAACTGCTCTACACGCCGGCCGC
>VXMQ01000008.1 GCA_009841015.1 Candidatus Palauibacter denitrificans
CCCCCCCCCCCCCCCCCCCCCCCCCCCCCCCCCCCCCCCCCCCCCCCCCCCGCGGTGGTCCGTCGCCTGCTCGTAGGCGTAGCCGAAGCCGAGGAGCATCGCCTCCGTGAAGGGGCGGCCGAGGAACTCGAGACCCACCGGGAGGCCGTCGTCCGTGAAGCCCGCGGGCACGGTGAGGGCCGGGAAGCCCGTGAGCGGGCTCAGCGAGCGGTTGTCGCCGAGGGCGTAGCGGTCGTTCGGGGCGGGATTCGTCTCCACGTCATCGGCGATCGGGGCCGGCGGGTGGTCGAAGGTGGCGTAGACGAAGGCGTCGAGATCGTGCTCCGCCATCGTCACGATGACATCCTCCCGGACCTGGTCACGCGCGAGCAGGTATTCGAGATAACCGGGGTCGCGGGTCGTCTTCCCCAGGAGATCGGCCATGCCGGCGGCCCGCCACGGGTTGACGCGCCCGGAGAGGAGAATCGAGGCCAGCGTGCGGTACGGCGGGTCGCGGAGTTCGGCGAGGTAGGCGTCGGTGACCTCCTCGGTCTCGTAGGAATTGGCGCCGAAGACGGCGCTCACCTGCTCGATCCCGGGGATGGCGACGTCGAATACCTCGGCCCCCAGGTCGCGGAGAGCGCCGATCGCCGCCTCCATCCGGGCGCGCACCTGCTCGAAGCCTTCCGATGATGTGTCCACGGAGCGGTCCATCGGCTCGCGGATGACGCCGATCCGGGCGTCCGCCAGCGCTCCGGCGCCGAGTCCGGCCGCGTAGGAGTCCGGGACCTGTCCCACGGAGTACGCGGTCACCGGGTCGTTGGGGTCGTAGCCGGCGATGACGTCGAGGAGGATGGCCGCGTCCATCACGGTGCGGGTCATCGGACCCATCGTGTCGGTCGTGGGGTTGGCGGGCATCATCCCGAACCGGCTCACGAGCGGAAGCGTGGGACGGAGGCCGACGAGCGAGGCGACGGCCGCCGGACCCCGGATGGAACCTCCCGTGTCTTCGCCGATGCCGATGAGGCCGAGATTCGCCGCCACGCCGGAGCCGGTGCCGCCGGAGGAACCGCTGGGGTTCCGCCCCGTGTCGTACGCGTTGCGGATGATCCCGAACCCCGAGCCGACGTAGCGCGAGGCGAACTCGCCCATGTTCGTCTTCGCGATGATGAGGGCGCCCGCCTCCTTCATCCGCGTGACGATGGTGCCGTCCCGCTCCGACATGTAGCCCGCGAAGAGCGCCGACCCGTAGGTCGTCGGCATGTCGGTCGTCTCGACCTGATCCTTGAGGAGGACGGGGATGCAGTGCAGCGGTCCGGTGAGGCCGCCGGACGCGAAGGCGGCGTCGAGGCTTCGGGCCTCATCGAGGGCTCGCGGGTTGACGACGGCGATCGCGTTGAGCCGCGGCCCCTGTTTGTCGTAGGCGTCGATGCGCGCCAGGTAGCTCTCGACCAGACCCTCGCAGGTGAGGTCGCCCGCCCCGAAGGCTGCATGGACCTGCGCGATCGTGGTCTCCTCGACCGCGAATGCCTGCGCCCGGAGTGCGAGGGGAGCCGCCGTGAACGCCAGGGCGAACGAGAGGGCCAACCGGAGTGCGATCGACGTTCGAGCAGACATGGCAGCACCTGTCCTCGGGGGAGACTCGATGAGTAGCTGTTGAGATGAACCTGTAGCCTCAACCTTGGCGAGACCTGACCCGACCGGAAGGCGTATCCGATTCCTCGATCCCGACCGCGGTCCATGCATATTGTGACATGGGTGCAGTCGTCCAATGCCATCATTTGGAGATGACCAGTGAAGACGTTCACGGTGAGAGGCGTGCCGGCCGAGTTGGGGCGTGCGCTGAACGATGAGAAGCGGCGGCGCGGGACATCCCTCAACCAGACCGTGCTGGACCTCCTCAAGCAGAATCTGGGTGTCGGAACGCCTCGGTCGAATGGATTGCGACGCTTCTCCGGAGGATGGACCGACGCGGAATTCCGTGAGTTCGAGACTGCCACCCGCGATTTCGGAAAGATCGACCCGGAAATGTGGGAATGAGCCGCTACTGCCTGGACACGTTGGCTACAGCACGGGGACGCGTCAGTCTGCTTCGGTCCGGCAGAAGCGGATGGCGGTGACGGCGAGGATGCGGGCGAGTTCGACGAGGTCGACGGCGCGGATGCTCTCGTCGGGGCGGTGGGCCTCGCGGACATCGCCGGGGCCGAAGAGCACGGTGGGCACTTGGCCGTGGTTGACGAGGAGCCGCATGTCCGCGCCGTAACGCACGCCCCCGACGCGAGGCGCCGGGCCGCCGAACGCCCGCGCGGCGCCGGCCAGCGTGCTCACGACAGGGTCGCGCGCGTCCGTCCGGGCGGGGGCGAACTGCGCCCCGACCCACTCGACAGTGGGCGGGTGGTCGCGCAGCCAGGCGTCACCGGACGCGGCCTCGGCCACGGCGTCCTCCAGCGCGCGGCGCGCCCTGGCCAGGTCCTCCCCGGGCGCGACGCCGTAGCGCCCCTCCACGACGAGGCTCTCGGCCACGGTCGAGGGCCAGATGCCCGCCCGGAGCCGTCCCATGGTGAGGGCGTACGGCAGCGCTTCCCCGCGGAACAGCGGCTCGGCCACGTCGCGGTTCCGATCCGCTTCGAGGGCCCGGAGCCGCTGGAAGATCGGGATGAACTTCTCGACCGGGTCCACACCCTCTTCCCGCAACGCCCCGTGCGCCGCGAGCCCGGGGACGGTGAGCCGGAAGCTGAGCGCGCCGGCCTGCGCGGGCGCGATGACGAACTCCGTCGGCTCGACGACGATCGCCCCATCCCCGGTGTGCCCACGCTCGATCGTGGCCAGCATGCCGGAGCCGCCGTCCTCCTCGCCGATCACGCTCTGGATCTGCAGAGCGCCATCGAGTTGGATGCCGGCGTCGCGCAGCGCCCGCGCGGCCGCCAATGCGCTGCACAGCTGCCCCTTCATGTCGACGACCCCGCGCCCGAACAGACGCCCGCCGCGCTTCGTGAGTTCGAAGGGCGGGGACGTCCAGCGCTCGATCTCGCCGGCAGGGACGACATCGACGTGGCCGTTCAGGATCAGCGTCCGACCGTCGCCGCATCCCATGCTGCCGACGACGCCGAGACCTTCGTGCCGCTCCACGTCGGCGGTGTAGGCGGGGTGCCGGCGCAGGCGCTCGAAGTCGATCTCCCACACGTCCGTCTCGAGACCGATGGCACGCATCTCGGCGGCGACCCGCTCCTGGGCAGGCGTCTCGCGGTTCGCGACGCTCTCGATCGCGACGAGGTCGGCAAGGAGCGCGAAGAGCCGGCCCGCGTCCACCGCCTCCGCGGCGCGGCGTTCCTCGCGCTTCAGCACGCCGCCGTCAGCGCGCACCGCGTTCCCGCGGGAACGTCCTGTCGCCTGCCCTTTCCGATCACCCGGCATCGTCTCCCTCTCGCCTGCGTGGATCGCGGAGTATGTCACCGATCCGGCCCTGCGGGCGACCCGGCCCGGGTGGTCTCGTCCCCGCGTTCCGCAACGGCTACCGTACCGGCTGGAGCGGGACCCAGCTCAAACGAACCACGGAGTATGATCGATGCGCGTCCGGACACGACATTCGTTCACGAGACTTGCCGCGACGACGTTGGCCATCGGGATTCTGGCCGCCGTCCCGCTCGCGGCGCAGTCCGTCACGCCCGAGGGAGACCCAGGCCTCGGCCGTCTTCTGGCGGAGATCGAACGCCTGGCGCCCAACAGCGGCGGCACGGTGGGCGTGGGCGCCGTCCACATCGAGACGGGCCGCGCGGTGTGGTTCAACGAGGACGAGCGCTTCCCCATGGCCTCGACCTACAAGGTCCCGATCGCGGTGCAACTCCTGTCCCGGGTCGACCGCGGCGAGATCTCGCTGGCGGACATGGTCGAACTCGAACCCGCGGACATCCATCCGGGCAGCGGCACGATCTCGAACCTGTTCGACGACCCCGGCGTGGCGCTTTCCCTCCGGAACCTGCTCGAACTGATGCTCCTCATCTCCGACAACAGCGCGACGGACCTCACCCTCACGGCGGCCGGCGGACCCGACGCGGTGAACGCGCGCATGGCGGAACTGCAGGTCGACGGGCTGAGCGTGGACCGGCCGACCTCGTCGCTGATCGGAGACTATTCCGGCGTCGACACGCCCGCGGACGGCCGCATCTCGATGTCGGAGTTCCGGGGACGGGCCGCTGACGTGTCGGCAGCCGAGCGCGCGGCGGCGCGGGAGGCCTTCTCGACCGATGCGCGCGACACGTCCACGCCCCGCGCGATGGCACACTTGCTGGCCATGACCTGGGCGGGGAAGGCGCTGGGCTCGAAGAACACGGAGGTCTTCAAGGACGTCATGCTGCGCGTCCAGACGGGCACCGGCCGCATCAAGGGCGTGCTGCCGCCCGGCACGCCGGTCGGCCACAAGACGGGGACGATCGGCGGGACCACCAACGACGTCGGCTACATCTACCTTCCGGACGGTGCCGGGCACGTCATCACGGTCGTGTTCGTCAAGGACTCGGAGCGTTCGGTCCCGGCGCGCGAGGCGACGATCGCCCAGATCTCGCGCGCGATCTACGACTACTTCCTGTTCAACCCGGGGACCCCGGCGGATCCGGCCGCGGACCGCGCCAACCCCCGCTACGGCGTGTGGAAGCTGCGCTCCAACGCGCCGGCCCCGGCGATCAACGTCATGACGTACGAGTCGTGGGGAGACGGGGGGATGAAGATCACCGTGGAGTCGACGAACGCCCGCGGCGGCGAAGCGAAGTGGAGCTACGATACCATGTTCGATGGCGAATTCCGGCCCGTGACGGGACGGGACGGGGTCGAGACGGCGGTGGAGGTCGTCGACCGTTACACGAACCGGATCACGAGCCGGCGGGACGGCCAGGTCACGCAGGTCATCATCAACGTCCTGTCCGAGGACGGGAACCGGATCGACAACGAGTACCGGAGCACGGACGCGGACGGGAACGAGCGCGTCTCGCACGCGGTGTACGAGCGCATCGGCGGCTGAGACGGGTGGGAACGGCAATGTCCAGGGACTACGACGCGATCATCATCGGCGCCGGCGTCATCGGCGTCTGCACGGGGTTCGAGCTGGCCAAGCGCGGGTTCCGGACGCTCAACGTCGACAAGCTCCCCGCCGCCGGGTACGGCTCGACCTCGAACACCTGCGCCATCATCCGGCTCCACTATTCGACGCCCGACGGCGTCGCCATGGCGCGCGAGTCCTACTTCTACTGGCTCGACTGGGGGAAATACGTCGGCGTGCCGGACCCCTCCAGGCTCGCGCGCTACGTCAACACCGGGTGCCTCGTCACGAAGACGGAGAAGAACCACTACCTGCAGCGGGTGAAGGAAAGCCTCGACGAACTCCACGTCGCCTACGAGGACCTGGACGCGGAGGGGATGGAGGAGAAGCTCTCCGTCCTCGACACGCGGCAGTTCGGGCCGCCGGTGACGGAGGACGACCCGGGGTTCGGGCGGCCCTCCGGGGGAAACGTGGCCGGGGCCCTCTACATCCCGGAGTCCGGCTACATCAACGACCCGCAACTGTGCTGCCACAACGTGCAACTCGGGTGCGAGGCGCACGGGGGCGAGTTCCGCTTCAACACGGAGGTGACGGAGATCCTCCGGGAAGGCGGGAGGGTCGCGGGCGTCCGACTGAAGGACGGGTCCGAGGTGCGGGCACCCGTCGTGGTCAACGTGGGCGGGCCCCATTCCTTCGTCATCAACCGGATGGCGGGGGTCGAGGAGGGGATGAACATCAAGACGCGCGCGCTGAAGCAGGAGGTGTGCCACGTGCCCGCGCCGGAGGGCGTCGACTATAACGTGGTCGGGATGCTGATTTCGGACAGCGATATCGGGTGTTATTCGCGGCCCGAGGTCGGCAATCACATTCTCATCGGTTCCGAGGACCCTCCGTGCGACGATCTGGAGTGGGTCGAGGACCCGGACGACTATGACAATACTTTCAGTTATCAATGGAGGACGCAGGTCCTGCGCGAGGCGCAGCGCGTGAAGGGGCTCCCCGTGCCGGAGGCGCGGCAGGGACTCGTCGATCTCTATGACGTGTCGGACGACTGGATTCCCATCTATGACAAGTCCGACCTGCCCGGCTTCTACATGGCCGTGGGAACGTCCGGGAACCAGTTCAAGAACGCGCCGGTCGCGGGGCAACTTATGGCGGAACTCATCGAGCAGGTCGAGGGCGGGCGCGACCACGACGCCGATCCGGTCCGGTTCCACATGAAGTACACGAGGCGGGACTGCGATATCGGGTTCTTCAGCCGGCTGCGGACGATGAACCCGGATTCGTCCTACTCGGTCATCGGCTGACCCTTCCCCCGCCGACTCTCGTTCCGTGAGCATCGGACCGCTGGGGAGGCTGAAGTCCGCGCTCGGGGCGGGCGTTCTGCGTCCGGGGCGGCTGTGGGAGGAGAGGCCGCTGCGCCGCCACTACGACGTGGTGATCATCGGGGGCGGAATCCACGGGCTCGCCACGGCCTACTATCTCGCGAAGGACCACGGCGTCCGGGATATTGCGGTACTCGAGAGCCAGTACCTCGGGTTCGGGGGATCCGGGCGGAACACCGCAATTGTCCGCGCGAACCAGCGCACGCAGGAGAACGTCCCGCTCTATGACGAGGGCCTGAAGCTGTGGCCCATCCTCACGGACGAACTCGACTTCAACCTCATGTTCCACAATTGCGGCAACCTCAACCTCGCGCACAGCGAGGCGGCGGTGGCCGCGTTCCGGCTCTCCATCAACACGGCGAACTTCCATGGCGTGCGGTCGGAGTTGGTCGATGCGCAACAGTGCAAGGAACTGGTCCCGGCGCTGGACGTGTCGGACCGGCCCGCGCACCCGATCCAGGCCGGCATGTACCACCCGCCCGGGGGCGTGGTGCGGCACGATGCGGTGGTGTGGGGCCTGGCCCGGGGCGCCAGCCGGCACGGGGCCGCGATCCACCAGGGCGTCGAGGTGCGGGGGATCGACACGGAGGGCGGGCGCGTGACGGGCGTGCGGACGAGCGCGGGGCCGATCGGGTGCCGGAAGCTGGGCATCATGGCGGGCGGTTACGGGCCCGCGGTGGCGGCGATGCTCGACATCGAACTGCCGGTGAACCCGCTCACGATCCAGGCGATGGTCACGCAGCCGCTGAAGCCGTTCCTGCACCACGTCGTGAGTTCGGGCGCGTACCACGTCTACGCGAACCAGACGCTGAAGGGGGAGATCGCGACGGGCGCGCACATGGACCCGCAGGTGAACTACACAACGGACGTCACCGCGCGGTACTTCAAGCACCAGGCCGAGGCGCTGACGGACTTCATGCCGTGTCTGAAGGGGGTGCGCTTCCTGCGCGTGTGGGCGGGGCTGGCCGACATGACGCCGGACATGGCGCCGATCCTCGACGGCAACTTCGCCCATGAGGGGCTCTACCTCGACGTGGGCTGGGGATACTTCGGCTTCAAGTCCGGCCCGGTGGCGGGGAAGTACATGGCCGAGTTCATGGCGCGCGAGGAGGCGCCGGAGATCCTGCGCCCGTTCGCGCTGCGCCGCTTCCTCGAGAACCGGTACATGGGGGAGACGGCCGCCACCATGAAGTACGGACAGTGGGACTGACGACGCCGTGACGTTCCGGTTGACGTGCCCGGTGTGCGGGAAGCGCGACGTGTACGAGTTCACGTACGGGGGACCGGAGCGGGGGCCGAGACCACCGGAGGCGGAGCCGGGGGCCGGGTCGGACCCCGCGGCCGGGGCGGAGGCGCACTTCCGCTGGGCGCAGTTCCGCATGAACCGCCTGGAGCCGCAGGAGGAGTGGTGGCACCACGCGGCGGGCTGCGGCGTCTGGTTCTCGACATGGCGCGACCCGGCCACGAACCGGGAGACGCGGCCCGGCGGCGGCGGGGCCGGCGGGGATGAGGCGAACGTGGGAGACTCGTCGTGAGCCGACTGCCGCCGTCCTCAACGGAGCGGATCGACCGCTCGCGGCCGCTCGGTTTCCGCTGGTGCGGGCGCGCGCTCGAAGGGTTCGAGGGAGATACGGTCGCCTCGGCGCTCTGGGGGGCGGGGGTCCGCACCTTCGGCCGGAGCTTCGAGTATCACCGGCCCCGGGGGCTGTACGACCTGGAGGGGGAAGGGTCGAGCCAGCTCGTCTCGATCGACGGCGTGCCGAACCAGTCGGCAGGGACGACGCCGCTGCGCGCGGGGATGGAGGTCGGCGCGCAGAACGTGCGCGGCGACCCGCGGTTCGACGCCTTCGGTTTCCTGGACCGGCTCGACCGGTTCATGCCGGCGGGCTTCTACTACCGGCTCTTCCACCGCCCCGCGTGGGCCGCCCGGTTCTTCCAGGAACGGATGCGGGCGCTGGCCGGCCTGGGCGTGCTGCGGCTCGGAGCGGCGGAGCGGGCGGAAGGGGGAGTGCGGGCGGGCGCGGTCGAGCGGGCCGAGCGCTACCTGCACGCGGACGTGGCGGTGGTCGGCGCCGGCCCGGCGGGGTTGTCCGCGGCGCTCGAGGCGGGGCGGCGGGGCCTGCGGGTGTGCCTGTTCGAGCGCCGGCCGTGGCTGGGGGGGCATCTCGACTGGCGCGTGCGGCAGGGTCGTTCGCTGGCCGATGATGTGTCGGCCCTCGTCCAGCAGGTCGAACGGATGGATTCGATCCGCCTGTTCCGGCACGCCTCGGTCACGGGGATCTGGGGGGAGAACCTCCTCACGGGTTTCCAGTGCGGCGGGACCGAGCGTGCGGCCGGCGGCGCCACAGCCGATGGCTCCGCGACGCCGCCGTTCGACCGGGGACCGTGGGAATCGTACTGGGAGTGCCGGGCGCGAGCGATCGTGGTCGCGACGGGCTCGATCGAGCGGCCGCTCGTGTTCGAACACAACGATCGTCCGGGGGTGATGCAGGCGGACACGGCGATCCGGCTCGCGCGGACGTACGGCGTCCGGCCGGGCGCGGCCGCCGCATTCAGCGTGGGCGACGACCTCGGGCTCGAGGCGGCGGCGGATCTGGCCGCGCTCGGCGTGGATGTGCGCGTCGTCGCCGACGCCCGGCGCGAAGGACACGACCCGGAGCTGCTGGAGGCCCTGTCGTCGGCGGGAATCGACTTCCGGCCGGGCTGGGCCGCGGCGCGCGTGCGCGGGCGGGGCCGGGTGCGGGGCGTCGAGGTGGCAGCCCGGGCGGGTAGCGGCGCGGCGGGTAGCGGCGCGGCGGGTAGCGGCGCGGGCGACTCGCTGCGCGTGGCGTGCGACCTGTTGGTGGCGAGCGCGGGACGGCAACCGGACATCGGGGTCCTCTCGTGCGCCGGCGCGCGGTTCCGCCACGGCCAGCACACCCGGACGTTCGAGCTCGAGCGCCTCCTGCCCGACGTGTTCGCCGCGGGCGGCCTCCTTCGGCTCACCGATCTCGAGGCGCTCACCTGTTCCGGGCGGATCGCGGGGCTCGAGGCCGCCGCGGCGTGCGGCGCGAGCGTCGCGGGGGCGCTGACCCGGGAGCGCGCGCGGCTGGCCGACCTGCCGGGGCCCGCCCGGGGCTCCTCGATCGTCCGCGGACCCGCCACCGAACGGCGTCTCGCCCCCGGCCGCAAGGCGTTCCTCGACTTCGACGAGGACGGCACGTGGAAGAACGCGGCCCAGTGCGCCGCCTACGCCTTCGACGTGCCCGAACTCGCAAAGCGCTTCGGCAACTTCGGCCTCGGGCCGGGACAGTACCGCGTGCCGGGCCAGAACCTTGCCATGGCGATGGCCGAGGTCGCGGGTCGGCCGCTGGACAGCTTCGCCGCCACCACGGTGCGTCCGCCCGTCATCCCCCCTTCCCTTGCGACGCTCGCGGGCCCGAACCACGACGTCCACAAGCGAACCCCGCTCCACGACGACCAGGCGTGGGGGGGGGGGGGGGGGGGCGGGGGGGGGGGGGGGGGGGGGGGGGGGGGGGGG